>CALEJM010000153.1 GCA_937898265.1 uncultured Porphyromonadaceae bacterium | reverse complement strand
CTCTTCATTCTCTTTTGTCCTCTTTGGGAAACAGAGGTCCATAGATTCGTTCAGCTCTTTGCGGAAGAAGAGTATCAACGCAAACATGCTGACGGTAATACAGATATCAGCCACATTGAAGACGGGACTGAAGAACACCTCGCCACCAAGCATTGGCACCCAGTCGGGGAAGACAAAGAGCGGGAAGTAGAACATATCGACTACACGACCCATCAACACTGGGGCATAGCCGCCACCTGCTGGAAACAGTTGTGCTACATCGAAATAGGTACTCTCGCTGAAGATGCGACCGTAGAAGATGCAGTCGATGATGTTGCCAACGGCACCTGCAAAGACCAAGGCGATGACCACGATGAAACTGGTTTTGTAGTCAATCTTCACCAGTTTGTAGAGGTAATAGGCCACAGCAGCCGACACAACGATTCGGAACGTTGTAAGAATCCATTTGCTGCCGAGACTCATGCCAAACGCCATGCCAGGATTCTCAACGAAAACGATTCGGAACCAGTCGAAAATCTGTATCGACTCGCCCAAAGTCATGTGGGTCTTTACAACGATCTTTACAATCTGGTCAATCAGCAACAAACCGACAACCAGCAAGATAGAGAGAAGTTTCTTTGTCTTCATAACTTATATATCCTTCACCAGGAGAACTGGGGGACAATTATCTCTTGGACATTTGCTCTTTGGCCTCAACAGTCAGTGTTGCATGAGGCACACGCAACAGACGGGCCTTTGGAATCAATTTTCCTGTGGCACGACAGATGCCATAGGTCTTATTGTCAATACGAATCAACGCATTCTCAAGATGATGGATGAAATCCATGAGACGTTGAGCCATTTGACCGTTAGCTTCTTTGGACAGTGTTGTGGCACCCTCTTCCATATTTTTGAAAGTGGGAGAAGTGTCGGTAACATCGTTTCCTTCATTGCTCACAACAGAAACCAATGAGGCATACTCGTCACGTGCTTTTGCCAATTTTTCTTCGATTAAGGCACGGAATTCTTCCAATTCCTCATCAGAGTATCTTACTTTTTCCTCCATGATTAGTTTTGTTGTATTATAAGTGAGTAATAATTCTTTTGTTATCTGTTTTGCGCCTGACGCACCTCTTTGAACAACTGAGAGGCAAAGACGAAGTCGTTCAGTGCTTCATTGTCGGATTTGAAGATGTCGTTTCTTGATCCCTGCCATGCTTTCACGCCTTTCTTAATCAGAACGATGTTGTCGCCAGTCTCCATGATAGAGTTCATATCGTGGGTGTTGACAATGGTGGTGATGTCATACTCTTGCGTAATCTCGGCAATGAGTTTGTCGATGACGATAGAGGTAACTGGATCCAAGCCAGAGTTTGGCTCGTCGCAAAAGAGGTATTTGGGATTCAGCGCAATAGCACGCGCGATAGCCACACGTTTCTGCATACCGCCACTGATTTCCGAAGGAGCCAATTTAAAGGCTATTGGGTCAATGTTCACCCTTGAGAGACAGAATTTAGCACGTTCTTCAATCTCTTTACGTGTCTTGTTGGAGAACATCTCAAGTGGGAACATCACGTTTTCCAATACGGTTTGGGAGTCGAATAAGGCAGAGCCTTGGAAGAGCATGCCCACCTCTTGGTGGAGTTTCTTGACCTCATCGCCAGTCATATCTACGAGGTTACGACCGTCGTAAAGCCCCTGACCGCTGTCGGCACGATAGAGTCCGATGGTACATTTCATGAGCACCGTCTTACCAGAGCCGCTCTGACCGATAATCTGATTGACTTTACCATTATAGAAGGTGGTGGAGATGTCGTGCAACACCTCTTTGCCGTCAAAGGCTTTGAACAAATTCTTAATCTCTATCATGGCCTAATTCAACAAGATTTGGGTTAATACGATGTTTGACAACAGAATCAAGATGCTACTGTTGACCACAGCATTGGTTGAGGCACGACCCACATCCAGCGCGCCGCCGTAGGCGAAGTAGCCATAGAAGGCAGAAACCGAGGAGATGATGAAACCGAAGAAGAACGACTTGATGACCGCCTGGGTGAGGTAGAATGGGATGAAGGCGTATTGGATACCGTAGATGAAATCGTCGATAGTGATGAGGTCGGTGAAGTAGGCAACTCCCATGCCGCCCGCCAATCCGAGGAATGAACTGAGGATAACCAAGACTGGCATGAAGAGCACCAGACCCACAACCTTAGGAAGGATGAGGTAGCTGGCGGAGTTGACGCCCATAACTTCCAGTGCGTCAATCTGCTCGGTGATACGCATGGAGCCGATTTCGGAAGCGATGTTTGAACCGACTTTACCTGCCAAGAGCAGACACATGATGGAGCTGGAGAACTCCAAAAGGAGTGTGTCACGCAGCACGAGACCTGTGCTATAGCGTGGAAGCAAAGGGTTTTCGGTATTCATCACTGTCTGCATGGTCATGATGACGCCGATGAACAGTGAGATAATCACAATGATGCCAATCGTATCGACACCCAGCTTCACCATTTCACGAGGCATCATACGCCAAAACATTTTCCAACTGTCTGGTTTGGAAAAGGTGCGACGCATCAGCTGAGCATATCGTCCGATAGTCTTTATAAAATCTACTAACATAGAGTCACTTATCTATTTTGACAACCGAAGTTGTCTTTTTCTAATTAAAGCGCAAAAATAACACTTTTCTATTGAAAATCAAAACGTGCGCCCGTCAACTTTTCCCCATAAAAAAAGCTGCCGAAATGTTACTCCCGGCAGCCCACAACTAATCTGAACAAAAACGTTTCTTAATCGAGATGGTCTTACAGAGTAAGAACCACCCTCTCAAAATAAAACAAAATACAATTGCTATGCTCACGCACCGCTTAACTATTACTATGAAAAAACAAAACGATATGTCCTTCTCTAAGGGGTTTCGTTTACTATTTAGACGAGCCCTTTTTCGAAAGGTTTAAATTATAACGGAGAATTACCGACATTATTGTGCGTTTAACATAAAAAAATCACACAAAATCTTTATCGTATTGATTTACACAGTACATATCAGTAGAAAATTTTATTCACTATTTTAATTAACAAACACAAGTTCGCCATTTTTAACTTCCAAACGAATCGTACTGTCAGCATTTACGACGCCTAGAATCATCTTTTTCGACAATTCATTGAGCACAACACGTTGGATAACGCGTTTCACCGGACGGGCACCAAACTCTGGGTTGTAGCCCATCTCAGCCAACAAAGCAACTGCCTCATCGGTAGCCTCAAGCACGATATTGCTGCCTTTGAGTTGTTTAGAGAGCACGGAGAGTTGCATTCTCACAACGTCAGCAATCTGGTTTTGGGTCAATGGCGCAAACATGATAAGTTCGTCAATACGGTTAAGGAACTCAGGACGGATGGTTTTCTTCAACAGTTCCATCACCTCCTCACGCGTATTCTCAAGCACTTGCTCGCGGTTGTCAGCGTTCATTGCTCCCATCTTTTCGCGAATCAGTTGCGAACCGAGGTTGGAGGTCATGATGATAGTGTTTTTGAAGTTGACGGTACGACCT
>CALEJM010000152.1 GCA_937898265.1 uncultured Porphyromonadaceae bacterium | reverse complement strand
GATGCCCCAACCGAAGCCATAGATGAAGACGGGGTCAAAAATCGTGTTGAGAACAACGGCGATGATGGTGGCAACCATGGAGGCATTCGGATTGCCCGATGCACGCAGCACAGCGTTCAGTCCGAGGTAGATATGAGTCACCATATTGCCGATGAGGATAATCTCCATGTAGTCGCGTGCGTAGGGGAGTGTCTCGCTGCTGGCGCCGAAGAACGTCAGGATAGAACTCAAGAACGAGAGCGTGATGACGGAGAATGCCAGACCGATGACGATGTTGAGCAGCAAGACATTGCCCAAGACCTTACGTGCCGTGGCGTAGTCTTTCTGACCAAGTTTGATGGAGATGAGCGAGCTGGCGCCCACGCCCACCAGCGAGCCGAAAGCTGCGGCGAGGTTCATCAGCGGGAACGTGATGGCAAGACCCGAGATGGCAAGCGGACCGACACCTTGACCGATGAAGATGCTGTCCACCATATTATATAGCGACTGAGCCGTCATTGCGATGATGGCGGGCACGGCATAGCTGCGTAGCAGTTTGCCCACTTTCTCAGTGCCGAGTGTTGTTGGAGCAGAGGAGTTGTTCATGATTGCAAAGATACACGTTTTTTGAAAGACTTGTGCCGAAAATATGGAAAAAGTCGGCCGACGACAGATTCTTCTGCTTTGTTGTAGTGTTGTGATTTCGAAGTTTTTCTTCATTTTCTGTCGTCACAGTTTGAAATAGTGTGCAGAATTTTCTCGCACGGTTTCTGCATGTTGAGAATCAAAGTTTTATTTTTATGTAGAGTTTATGAAATTTTATAGTTCTATGTATTGCATAGGTGTAGATTTTGTTTTATCTTTGCCGCAGAAAAAAACGCCACTTTGAGTGTAGCAAAAGTACACTATCGAGCGTCTATTATGTATACGTCAACTCAACAATAAATAAACATCTAAAAAGTTTTTAGCCTATGTTGGAATTACAAGGCATTCACAAGACTTACGACAACGGCGCACTGCTCCACGTGCTGAAAGGCATCGACCTTACGGTAGGTGAGGGCGAGTTCGTGTCGATTATGGGTGCGTCAGGTTCTGGCAAGTCCACCCTCCTCAACATCATCGGTTTGTTGGACAACTACGACGAAGGCACCTATACCCTCGACGGCAAACTGATGAAGAACCTCTCCGAGAAAGAAGCGGCGCTGATGCGTAGTCGCTACATCGGATTCGTCTTCCAATCTTTCAACCTCATCAACTTCAAGACCGCCCTCGAGAACGTTGCCTTGCCGCTCTATTATCAAGGCGTGCCTCGTCGCAAACGCAACGAACTGGCGTTGGAGTATCTCGACAAAGTGGGACTGAAAGACTGGGCAACTCATCTTCCAACAGAACTCTCTGGCGGTCAACGTCAGCGCGTTGCCATTGCCCGTGCGTTGATTGCACGTCCTAAGTTGGTGCTTGCCGACGAGCCTACGGGTGCGTTGGACAGCACAACATCGCAAGAAGTGATCGACCTCCTGCGCGAAGTGAACCGCACCGAGGGGATGACGATGATTATCGTGACCCACGCACCAGAAATCGCTCGCCAGACCGACAAAATCATTCACATCACCGACGGACTCATCTCTCACGTGGAGGACATCAAGCATGCTTAATTTCTTACAAGAACTCTTTGCTTCGATGCGCGCCAACAAGTTGCGCACCGCCCTCACCGGCTTCTCGGTGTCGTGGGGTGTGTTCATGTTGATGGTGTTGCTTGGAGCAGCGGGCGGACTGAATAGCAGCGTGATGGACAACTTCGCGCAGAATGCCACCAACTCGATGGCCATCTACGGCGGCAGCCCCTCCGAGCCATACGACGGTCTGCCAGTCAACCGCCGCATCGAAATCTTGGAGAGCGACGTTGACATGCTGCTCAACCACTTCCCGCAGATATCGGCCTATTCCCGTGCCAAGAGCATGTGGAGTATCGAGGCCACAGTCGGTTCGGAGTACGCCAACATCTCCGTATCTGGTGTTGACGCCGACTACATTCTCATCCGTCCAAAAAAGATACTCAAGGGACGCGCTCTCAATGCCCTCGACGACCGCTTGGCGCGCAAGAGCATCATACTCTCCGAAGCCACCGTCGACCAACTCTTCCACAATGAAGACCCTATTGGTCAGACAATATTGATAAAAGGAATCAGTTTCAACGTCGTTGGTGTCTACGAGAACGAAGGCGGCGGCCTTTACGGCATGATGCCTTACGTCACGATGAAACAGACCATCAGCAACGGCAACACCAACATCGACTCCTTCAACTTCATCATCGACGGTGTCACCACCCGTCAGGACTCCGAGGCGTTTCAGAAGCAAATCCGCGAGGTGCTTGCCCGCAGCAAGCGCTTCTCGCCCACCGACCAATCTGCCGTCTGGGTGTGGGACCGCTTGGGCAACTATCTCCAGACACGCATGATATTCTCTGCCATCAGCCTCTTCATCTGGCTTATCGGCATCGGCACACTCACTGCCGGCGTGGTGGGCGTGGGCAACATCATGGTTGTGACCGTTCGCGAGCGCACCAAGGAGTTTGGCATCCGCAAGGCCATTGGAGCTCCGCCAAGTTCTATCCTCAGGATGGTGCTGAGCGAGTCGTTGGCCACCACGTTTTTGTTTGGTCTGTTGGGCATGCTTCTCGGTTCGGGCGTATTGAAGCTCGTGCAGATGATTGCTGGCGGCATGGCAACCCCAGCGCAAGACAACGAGATGCCTAACATCGGAATGACCATCCTAACCAACATGCACGTTGACCTCGGCATTGTCCTCTCCGCCTGTGCCGTATTGATAGTCTCCGGTCTCATCGCAGGCTATCTCCCCGCCAAACGGGCGATGCAGATGAAACCTATCGAGGCGTTGACAGCAAAATAACGTAAACACTAACTTATAACAAATCAAAATGTTCGATATAGATTTCTGGCAGGAACTCTGGCACACCATCACCGCCAACAAGAGGCGCAGTATGCTCACGGCATTCGGCGTTACGTGGGGTATGGTCATGCTCATCGTCATGGCAGGCTGTGGCTTCGGACTCAAGAAGAGTCTGAACGAGCAGTTTGAGAGTGTCGATGCTAATGCCGGTATCCTCTTCAGCAATTTCACTACTGAGGCTTACGACGGCTACAAGGCAGGACGTTGGTGGCAACTCACCGACGACGACCTCGAGTTGCTCCGCTCCCAATATCCGGAGATTAAACGCATCACTGGTGAGAT
>CALEJM010000151.1 GCA_937898265.1 uncultured Porphyromonadaceae bacterium | reverse complement strand
AGCCGAGGATGATGGCAAACAATGTGCGTCCGCCAATCATAGGGAAGGATGCTAACATAACTATAAGGTTGCTTCTGCGTTGTCAATCTCCTTTCTGAGTTTCTTAGGCATGTTGTCGACGCAGTGATGACATTTCATTTCGAGGGTGTACATGCGGCCGATGCAGTAGTTGGAGTGCTTACATCCGCTACGATAGGTCTCGTCGGCAGCTTTCATCTTGTTGACGAAGTCGGTGTCATGAACGAGTGAACGGGCCATCTGAACCAGTTCGAAGCCTGAATTGAGCACCTCGTCGATCTTGGCACGACTTACGAGACCGCCCACGTAGATGAGAGGCAGACGGAGCTCTTTGCGGAATTTCTTGGCATCTTCCAGGAAATAGGCCTCTTGGAATGGCACTGTTGGAATCATCCAACGACCAGCTATGGCCAAGCCAGCTTTCAGCCACCAGAACTTCCAAGGGTTCATATAGTGGGCGAGTGTTTTCAAAGGCATAGCACCACGCATCACAGCCATAGGGGCTTTGCTTACGAAGCCGGCAGAGAGCACGATGGCGTGAACGCCACATTTCTCGATTTCTTTGGCTACTTCGATGCATTCAGGCACTTCGAGACCGCCCTTGAAGCCGTCGTACATATTGGTCTTCACTACAACGGCCATGTCGTCTTTCGCATGAGCCATTACCTCAGTCAACACCTCACGCATGAAGCGCATACGGTTGTGGAGACTGCCGCCATATTCGTCACGGCGGTGGTTGGTGTAAGGAGAGAGGAACTGTGAGATGAGATAGCCGTGACCAGCATGAATCTCCACGCAGTCGAAGCCAGCCTCACGGCAGAAGTCAACAGCCTTGCCGAAGTCTTTCACGAGGTCTTGAATCTCATGGGTCTTCAAACCGCGAACTACGGTTGGTGAG
This sequence comes from uncultured Porphyromonadaceae bacterium, assembly GCA_937898265.1. GTDB lineage: Bacteria > Bacteroidota > Bacteroidia > Bacteroidales > Paludibacteraceae > HGM05398. Next base: position 2,617 of record CALEJM010000151.1, on the reverse strand, counting down.
TAGAGGTTGAAACCCGTTGACGCACCCACTGGCATGCAGCCGCAGGTGTAGAAGTGGGTCATATTGCCGCAGTGACCGAGTTGGATGCTTGCCTTGGCGCCTTCGGCGTGGATGGCGTCGGTGAGGCGTTTGAGGTCGGGAAGAATCTCTGGACGGATGTAGAGCTGACCGTTGAAGGAGACACCGCTCTTGTTGACAGCGCAATAGGCGATGGTGGTCATGCCGATACCGCCACGAGCCACGGCAGTGTGGTAGTCGAACAAGTCTTGTGAAGGCTTGTTGTCGTAGCACATGTTCTCAAAGGCAGCGGAGCGGATGGTTCTGTTTCTGAGTGTTACAGGACCAAGTTGATATGGAGTAAAAAGTTGTGATTCCATTGTTGGGTTTTATTAGTAAATGAAAGGGAATACTCTTTTAAGTGACATCTGATTGAACTCGTCGGCAAACTCCACACGATATTTCTTGTAGATGGAGTTGGCGCGTGGCACGAGGTTGGCGCAGGTCCAGATAACGAACACCCAGCCAGCCAACGACCAAGTGGCAATAGCGAAACCGGTCCATTCCACAATCTCGCCCAAGTAGTTGGCAGAGGTGACATAGCGGTACATGCCTTTCTTTGGGAGATAGTGGTTGGTGTCGCCTGGTGCGCGGAGGTGACGGATGACGTAGTCGGAGTGTTGGTTGATGCCCCAGCCAACGAAGAAGACGATGGCACCGATGATGAATTGTGGTGTGGTGAGCCAGTCAACGGTGTAGAGTTCTGAACAGAAGAAAATCCAATAGCCTTGGATATATCCGTTGATGGTGTTGAACACCAGACCCATCAGCATGATGACGATAGGCATCTTGCTCTTGCCTTTCAGCAGCAGCGGAAAAACGAATGAGCGTATAAAGTAATGAAATTCAAACATCAGGAACAGTACCATCGGTACCACCTCGTGTTTGCGTGGCGACTGAAGCATGATATAGAGCATCACCAGAAACACGGGACATTCCATCATGATCCAAGCAATCTTGTTGTTGATGGCTGGACCCCATTTGGGAGAAATCATCTTGCCATAGCCTGCCTCTACAAAGTAGAGAACGATGAATACGAACGCTGCAATGCCAATCATCAAATAGAGCAGATGATTGAACTGCAGGTCGGTCAGACAGGGCAGAAACATAAACAAACGGTTTATCATAAATGTATTGTCTTTTGTTCAGAGAGTTGTTGTTGTGAGTTAGTTGTTTGTCATCTTCCTTTGGTTGCGTCTGCGGAGCATGAGGAAGATAGCGCCGCCAATCAGCAGGAGCAGTGGGGGCAGCATCACGTTGATAACTTGCCAGAAAGTGCGGTTGTTGCTGATGTTGGCTTTGTTGAGCATACGGAGACGGAGAGTGCGGTTGCGCAGATTCATCCAGTTGTCGTCGTCGGTAAGGTAGAGCAGGGCGTTGAGCACGAAGTCTCTGTTGCCGTATTGCTCGCCGGTCATGCGGTTGAAGCCGAGCGGTAGGATGGAGATGCCCTCGTCGTCCTGGTGTATCTCGTTGCGGATGATGTCGCCATCGGCAATGAGCACCATCTTGGTGGGTTGACTTGATTCTTTGATGGTTGGATTGCCCTCAATCTCGGCAGGCACCATGCGGTTGGTGAAGATTGAAGGGAAAGAACCTTCAAGGGTAGCTGCCACAGGGAGGTTCTGATGGTTGAAGTAGGTCTTAGGGTCGGTCTGCATAATCTCCCTCATATTGATTTGGTTCGGGAGCATGTCGACGTGTGAGGCATTGGAAGTCATGAGCAATGGCACCATCTTGATGCCGTTCTCGTTGCTTGTCATCGTGATGAACGCAGGGAGTTCGGAGCGCACCTGCGACACATTTTTTGTGATGGAATTGCCTGGGTTGGTGAGCAATAGCGGCATGTAGGTCCAAGGCACCTCCTGATAGCGTGGAGCCTCGTCGGGACGGGCGATGTTCACTGGGATGGAGACGCACTGGCGGTCTTGAACGGCGGCTGGCTCAATGCGTGCGCCGTAGCGGAAGAGCATATCGGTGAGGTTGAGGTCGAGTGGCATGATTGGGGTGATGCCTTCGTGGGTCAACTCGCCTTGCGAGATTTCCGACACGTCGAGCAGCCACATCACCTTGCCGCCCTGCATGATATATTGGTCGATGATAAATTTGTCTTTCTCCTCAAAGCGCTCCATCGGTTTGGCGATGATAATAGCTTTGTAGTCGTTGAGAATCGTAGGGTCGCCGCCCAGCACGCCGCGGTCCACTTGGAAATAGCGTGAGAAAGTCTCGGAAGCGTCGTAGGTCTCTGCTTCGCTGAGTTCGCCATGTCCCTCAAGGAAGGCAATCTTGCCCACCTCCTTTTGCACGGTGAAGCGGATGGCGTCCACCAATTGGTATTCCAACTCGGCGATGGCGGCATTGACGTTGGCCTCAAAGCTCTGTTCCTGAGGCTGCAACAGACAAACGGCGAAGGTGTCGCGCTCGCAGATGACCTCTGCCCAAGGGAAGACAGTCTTCTGGGTCAATTGGCCCTCTTTGTCGCGCTCGGCAGTCGTCATGCCGATGAGTCCACGTTGGTGAAGACGGGCGTAGTTGCGGTTGCGCTCCTGTTCGTTTTTCG
>CALEJM010000150.1 GCA_937898265.1 uncultured Porphyromonadaceae bacterium | reverse complement strand
GGTCGACACTTCCGCCAAGAGGCCCTCTGCAACCCCGCCCGCGAGCTGCTCACCACGCTGCCAGCCGAGAAGAACAGCGTGGTCGACCGCTTCGTCGACCTCGGCATCGTGCCCGAACACGCAGGTCATTCCCAGGCGCTTATCGAGCTCTACCGCACCTACTGCGAGGGCAACGCATGCTGTCGCTGTCCCGTTCGCCAACCTTAGAAAAACTACTACACTATGAATGATATCCTCTCGCAAATCACCAGTATCGAGGTGAACGCCGTGACCGTCACGTCGCGACTGGCACTCAGCTTCGTGCTCGGACTCGTCATCGGCATCGAACGTCAGTACCGCCGACAGTCGGCCGGACTGCGCACCTTCGTGCTCATCTGCACCGGATGTACGGCAGCCATGCTCCTCTCCATCTGGATTCCGCAGACCTACCCCCACTTCCTCAACGGCGACCCCGGACGTGTGGCGGCACAGATCCTTACGGGCATCGGCTTCCTCGGCGCAGGCGCCATACTGCAGAGTAGGGGCGGCATCTACGGACTCACCACCGCCGCCTCCATCTGGCTGGCTGCCATCATCGGCATGTGTGTGGGTGCAGGCATGTTTGTGGCTGCGCTGCTCGGCACCGTCATCGCCATCATCGCCCTGGTGCTGCTCAACAAGATAGAACACCGTCGCACCATTGCCGGCGAGGCAAAGGAACTGATGGTGGAGTACAACGTGCTCGACCCCGACCTCGACGCACTTCGCGCCATCTTGGCGAAAGAATCGGTCTTTCTGTTCAATATCACTATCAACAAAAACATCGAAAAACAGACCTGCATGGTGCTGCTCCGCGTTCATGTGGACCCACTGAATAGTCTCGACGGTATGTTTCAAGCGGTTGAAAATCAGAAGGAAGTGACACGCGTTGCGCTTCGTATGATGTAGCCGCCCGAGAGCCTTTGAGAAAACCCCGACGCTGATTTGCCAGTGTTGGGGTTTTTGCTTATCTTTGCAACTTGCAAAACTAGGGGTCGTTTGGCACCCTTTTTGCCTGAATTTACCCTAAGAATAATAACTTTTACAATGGATAAAAACACTGTCATCGGACTCATCCTCATCGTGGCCATCTTCGTGGGCTTCAATATCTGGATGCGTCCATCTAAAGAAGAATTGGCTGCGCAACAGCGCTCCCGCGACTCTATCGCTGCCGTTGAGGCGCGCCGTGCCGAAGAGAACCTCCGCCTCGAGCAGGAGCTGAAGGCACAGGAGCAGATGCTCAACTCGCAAGACTTGGTCAACGACTCACTCCGCAGTCAGAAATACGGCGCTCTGGCGGCTGCCACCACCGGCACTGAGGAGCGTCTGCAGTACGAGAGCGAGAAGCTCCGCCTCGAGTTCAACACCAAAGGCGGTATGATTGCCTCGGCTGAGCTGAAGGGCTTTGTGACGGGCGACTCTCTCCCTCTCTTCCTCTTCAGCAACGAGTTGGAGAATCACCTCTGCTTCACCTTCCTCACCGCCGACAACCGCGTCATCTCGTCCGACGAGCTCTTCTTCACCCGTCAGCCCGACGTGGCCACCGACACCGCTACTGTCATCACACTCCGTAGCACCATGGCTCCAGACGCTTGGCTCGACTTCTGCTACACCATCCCTCACAACGACTTCATGGTGCACTTCGAGATGGTGCCTCACAACCTCGGACGCTACCTCGACCCTATGGCCACCTCTGTCGAGATGGACTGGGAGGGCATGACACGCCAACAGGAGCGCGGACGTAAGTTCGAGAGCCGCTACACAGCCCTCAACTACCGCCACGTGGACGACGATGTTGACCGCCTCTCCGAGACCCGCAACGACAAGGAGGATGTGCCTACACCACTCAGCTGGATTGCCTTCAAAGACCAATTCTTCAGCACGATCGTCATCCCTGACGAGCAGTTCCTCAACGCCCACATGACCAGTGAGGTGATGAACGACAAGAGCGAATATATCAAGCACTTCAAGGTGCAGACCTCGATGCCGTTCGACGTTCGCGACGCCAAACCAACCGGCTTCCGCATCTTCCTCGGTCCTAACCACTACAAGGTGCTTGCCGCCTACGACAAGGGCGTCGACAAGAGCGACCGTCTCCACCTCGAGCACCTCGTACCTCTCG
>CALEJM010000149.1 GCA_937898265.1 uncultured Porphyromonadaceae bacterium | reverse complement strand
CACGTTGAATTTGTTGAACAACTCCTTGACGACTGTCCAATTCTCCTGGTTGCATAACTCACGCACAAGGAAATAGTAGAGGAAAGGATTTGCCAGTATAATAGGTCGGACGGCATAGTGTCCGTCTTTGTTAAGCAGTATGTCAAGATTGATGTCCGACAGTGTGTCAGGTGTGACGTCCTTCTGAAGGCACTTTTCGTAGGGTGTGTCACCGATTGACTCACGCACATATTTTAGAACCTCATCAAAGGTGAAGTATTCAGGCAACTCAAAGCCATGATCCTGTTCGGATTCATGAAGAAGTCCATTGCTTCTTCGTGATTTAAAGATAAAATGTTTTTCGCTGTTTTTGTCATTGATTTTAACTGTTAGTTTGGGTTGTCTTGTTTAGAATTATTGTCTTGTTTTCTACGCCACAAATATACTAATATTTTTTCGCACTGCAAAAATTATGGTATAAAAGTATTGGGTAATAGGAATGCATAGGAGTATTGTATCTTTACCTAAGATTTAGACTGTTACAACATCACAGACTACAGAACCCTACATGAGCACGAGTATATTCACCAAGTTTTTTTGAAAGGATTGTCTAAGCACAAAGAAAGGCTCTTGAGGGGGTGTAACGGCAGTTTTTGAGGACTGCGTTTAACCTTTTAAAGAACCTTTTCTTGGGGAGGGTTTTCGGGAAGGATGCTATTTATTTTGCATCGTTTTCTGGGTCGGGGTGTTGGCTGTTTTTGCGGGTTTTGATGATTTCAAAAATCATCACGGCGAGGCAAAAGCCGTTGCTGACCATGAGTGGGGTGTTGCGGGTGAGGATGCCATTGATCAACCAACAGAGGTTGCCGATGGAGACGAGATATTTGACCATGTTGGCGCGTTTGGCAAGCATTCCTGCGCCACGAAAGATGGTTGCTATCCAAGCAATGATTTCTGCTACTATTGTCATCATAAGACTCAACTAATAAAGAAGTTAATAAGTTTGGGTTATCGATGACAAAGGTAGCAATTTCTTTGCTTACGGACAATTATATTTGCAAAAGTTTTTACAGAAAAATGTCTTGTTGTTCAATATCAGCGGCGTAGCTTAGTCGGACAGTCTGCCCTGCTCTACGACCTTCAAGGTTTCGTTTTCATGGTCAACCTCAAGGGTGAGTTGGGCTGGATGAACCGGATGAAGCAAGAGATACTCGGTGAGCACCGACTCCACGTGGGTCTGAATAGCACGTTTCAACGGACGGGCACCAAACTGAACATCGTAGCCTTTGTCGGCAAGGAACTGCTTGGCTTCATCGGTCAATTCAAGGGTTACACCCATGGCATCCGTACGCTTCAGCAACAGACTCATCTCGAGGTCTACAATCTTCAAAATCGCCTCTTTATCAAGAGAATCAAACATCACGATATCGTCCACACGATTGAGGAACTCAGGCGAGAACGTCTTACGCAAAGCCTTTTGAATCACATCGTGTTCGCGACCACGAACGTCCATCGTTGGAGAGGTGAAGCCGATGCCACGGCCAAAGTCTTTCAACTGACGTGTGCCAGCGTTGGAAGTCATGATAATCACCGTATTGCGGAAGTCGACCACGCGACCCAGACTATCAGTCAAACGACCTTCGTCCATCACCTGCAACAAGAGATTGAATACATCGCTATGTGCCTTTTCAATCTCGTCCAAAAGGAGGATAGAATAAGGTTTACGACGCACCTGCTCAGTGAGTTGACCGCCCTCTTCGTAGCCCACATAGCCCGGCGCCGCGCCGATGAGACGGGCGGAGGCGCCCTTCTCCCGGTATTCGCTCATATCTACCCTTATGAGGGCGTCCTCCTCCCGGAACAGCTCGCTTGCGAGAGCCTTTGCCAGCTCCGTTTTCCCCACGCCGCTGCCGCCGAGCAGTAAAAACGAGCCTACGGGCCGCCCGGCAGCGCCAAGTCCCATGCGGCTGCGGCGGATGGCGCGGCTGAGCGCCTCCACCGCCTCCTCCTGCCCGATGACCC
>CALEJM010000148.1 GCA_937898265.1 uncultured Porphyromonadaceae bacterium | reverse complement strand
CCTACCGCACGCTGAATATCGATGGCGAGGAATTTGAGTTTAGCGCAGGCTTCACCGAGTTGCACACCGAGAGCTATCGTCAGATTCTCCAAGGCAACGGCTTCGGTATCGAAGATGCTCGCAACGCTATCAACATTGTCTACGAGATTCGCAATGCCAAACCAATCGGCTTAAAAGGCGACTATCACCCATTAGCAAAACTGCCATTGGCTGGTCACCCATTCGGTTGGTAATTCTATATTATTATATCATCACATCAACTTTTCTAAAGCATGGCAAAACCTACAGAGACCCCAATGATGAGGCAGTTTGGAGAAATCAAATCAAAATATCCAGACGCCATTATCCTTTTTCGTTGCGGCGACTTCTACGAAACCTATGGCTCGGACGCTGTGATAGCCTCCGACATCCTTGGCATCACGCTCACCAAACGCTCAAGCAAAAACGCTGAGGCGTTGGAGATGGCGGGATTCCCACATCATGCTTTAGAGAGCTATCTTCCGAAATTGGTGCGCGCAGGAAAGCGTGTTGCTATCTGCGACCAACTGGAAGACCCTAAGACTGTCAAAGCAGGCACACTGGTAAAGCGAGGAATGACGGAACTGGTCACTCCTGGTGTGTCAACCAGCGATAATGTTCTGGAGAAAAAAGAAAACAACTTCCTTGCAGCAATCCATTTTGATGCTGAGCAGTCGGGCGTTGCTTTCTTGGATATCTCCACGGGCGATTTCATGCTTTCACAAGGTTCGTTAGAACATGTTGAGAAACTCATCAACAGTTTCGCTCCGAAAGAGATTCTCTACGAACAAAGCAAACGCTCTGTCTACAACAATTTTTTCGGTCAGAAGTTCTTCACTTTTGAACAAGACGACTGGATTTATTCTTACGAAGCAGCAACTGAGCGCTTGCAACAACAATTTCAAACTACGGGCTTGAAAGGTTTTGGCATTGAGAAACTGCATAGCGGCACCATTGCCGCAGGCGCAATTCTCTATTATCTCGACCAGACCAAACACCTTCAACTCAACCACATCACTACTCTATCTCGCATCGATACAGAGAAATACATGTGGTTGGACCAGTTTACGGTCAGGAACCTCGAACTCTTCTACACCCCTTACGAAGGGGGCAAGGCATTGGTGCATGTGCTTGACAACACGGCCACACCGATGGGCAGTCGTCTGCTTCGCCGATGGGTCAACTTCCCACTTAAAGACGAAGAGCCTATCAACCAACGCCTCAGCATCGTTGAATATCTCTATAACAACAAAAACACCAGAGACAATATCTTTGAGTTGCTCAAACTTATTGGCGACCTCGAACGCATCAGTTCTCGTATCTCTGTAAAACGAGTCTCACCACGCGAACTGACCCAACTGCGCATTGCTCTCTCAACCATCAAACCGATGATGCAGTTGGGCGAGGAGTGTGGTTGCGATACGTTGAAACAATTCACCTCCAAACTGGATCCTTGCGAGACGTTATGCAACCGCATTGAACGCGAGATTGCTGAAGACGCTCCGAACCTTGTCAACAAAGGGGGTGTGATTGCCAAAGGATATTGTGAGGAGTTGGACGAACTGCGCGAGATTGCCTACAGCGGCAAAGACTACCTCTTGAAAATCCAACAACGCGAGATTGAGGAAACAGGCATCCCGAGTCTGAAGATTGGCTACAACAATGTCTTTGGCTACTATCTTGAGGTACGCAACTCACACAAAGACAAGGTGCCACAAGAATGGATTCGCAAGCAAACTCTTGTCAACGCCGAGCGCTATATCACCCAGGAGCTCAAGCAATACGAGGAGAAGATTCTCGGTGCTGAAGACCGCATCTCGCAAATCGAGACTCAACTCTTCAACGAACTGGTGGAAGAGATTATGGATTATATGAATCCTCTGCGACAGAACTGTATCCTCTTGGCACAGATTGACTGTCTGGTCGGATTTGCCATCGTTTCAGAGAGAAACCGTTACAACAAACCGAATGTTGTTGACGACGACATACTCGACATCAAAGAAGGACGCCACCCAGTCATTGAGCAGCAGTTGCCGATTGGCGAAAAATATATCCCGAACGATGTCTACCTTGACTCCGAGAAACAACAGATTATCATCATCACCGGTCCTAATATGGCAGGTAAGTCTGCTCTGCTCCGACAAACAGCTTTAATTGTACTGATGGCTCAAATCGGTTGCTTCGTACCAGCTGCCAGTGCCCACATCGGTATCGTCGACAAGATATTTACCCGCGTTGGCGCCAGCGACAACATCTCTATGGGTGAATCAACCTTCATGGTGGAGATGAACGAGGCTGCCAACATCATCAACAACCTGTCGCACCGTAGTCTGATTCTCTTCGACGAATTGGGACGTGGCACCAGCACCTACGACGGCATCTCCATCGCCTGGGCTATCGTGGAGCATATCCACACCAACAGAAACGGCTTCCGTCCAAAGACCCTCTTTGCCACCCACTACCACGAGCTGAACGAGATGGAAACTCTCTTCGACCGCATTGTCAACTACAACGTCTCAGTCAAAGAGACACCGAAGAACGTCATCTTCTTACGTAAGTTGGAGAAAGGCGGTAGCGAGCACAGCTTTGGTATCCACGTTGCTCGCATGGCAGGCATGCCAAAGAACGTGGTATCCCGTGCCAAAGAGATACTTGTACTATTGGAGAAAGCCAACAGAAACAACGGGCAATCCAACGACAACAAGCAGCGTATCTCCGACGCTCAAGACCCCATCCAACTCAGTTTCTTCCAATTGGACGACCCTGTATTGATGGACATCCGTGACGAGATTAAAAACCTCGACATCAACAACCTCACCCCTATCGAAGCGCTCAACAAACTAAGCGAGATCAAAAAGATCGTCTTGGGCAAGGGATAACGTCCCGCAACCATCGCCTATGCCATAACTCCTGTTTCACGATGAGACAGGAGTTTTCTTTTTGGCAGCACCCCACTCCGCAAAGCATTCTTTTTAGGCGATGAGGCGATGAGGCGATAAGGCGTTGGGGCGATGGGGCGATGAGGCGATGGGGCGAACTTTTCACTCTTAACTTTTCACTTTTCACTTTTCCATCCAAGGGCTTGGATTGTTCCCCGAAGTCGTCGGCAAACCGTCCAAGGGGTTGGATTGTTCCGAAGAAGACTTTAGCTAACAGAAAAATCAGTGGAAAAATTTGCACAGTAACAGTATTTTTGTACTTTTGCAGGGCATTAATACAACAAAAATCTATGCTTACAATCTACGATTTTAATCCAACAAAGAAGGAGTTGAAGTATCTTAATGGAAACTTAAAGAAAGAGGATTATCTTCGTATTTTTGCCAAAACACAGGAGTCCTCTTACCAAGATATTGCAGAGCTTTTGCATCGCAGAGGAGACCCAAGATATAAGATTTAAACTCCCCCTTATCGCCTCATCGCCCTATCGCCTCATCGCCTATTTTGACCAACTCCCCGAGGGAAAAAAGACGCAGATGCGTTTTATTTGGGAACACCCTTAAGAAGTATTTATCAATGATATTATAGCAACATGGACAATCCCCAACAAATACTCAAAACGGTTTATGGTTATGATTCATTCCGACCATTGCAGAAAGACATCATAGAGCATGTCGTTTCTGGTCGTGATGCACTTGTGCTGATGCCTACAGGTGGAGGAAAATCCATCTGCTATCAGATTCCTGCTTTGATACTTCAGGGTGTTGCCGTTGTGGTATCTCCGCTAATCTCACTGATGAAGGATCAGGTGGACGCATTGCAGTCGAACGGAATCGCGGCAGAGGCCATGAACAGCAATAATGACGAATATACCAATAGGGCTATCCGAGAGCGTTGCCAGCGTGGAGAAATCAAGATACTTTATATTTCTCCAGAGCGTCTGATGGGCGAAATACAATGGCTGCAACAGTATGCCCATGTCTCGATGTTTGCCATTGATGAAGCACACTGCGTGTCGCAATGGGGTCACGACTTTCGACCCGAATACACACAGTTAGGAACATTGAAAGATTACTTCCCACATATTCCTACTTTGGCTTTGACGGCAACCGCCGATAAGATAACAAAAGCAGATATTCTCAAGCAGTTACGTCTGGCTGAACCTCGTGTATTCATCAGTAGTTTTGACCGTCCGAACCTTAGCCTTGACGTTCGCAAGGCCTATCGTAAACGGGAAAGGATTCGTACTATCCTTGAGGTGATTGCCCGCCATAAGAATGAGAGTGGCATCATCTATTGTCTTTCGAGAAAAGGAACAGAGGAGATGGCGGCCGAACTAACGAAATACGGCATATCTGTTGGAATTTATCACGCAGGATTATCGGCGCAAGAACGAACTCGGGTTCAAGACGACTTTATCAATGATCGTATCAATGTCATTTGCGCCACGATTGCATTCGGCATGGGTATCGACAAGAGCAACATCCGTTTCATCATTCATAATAATCTCCCCAAGAGTATAGAAAGCTTCTATCAGGAAATTGGACGTGGCGGCAGAGATGGCCTACCCACTGAGACCATCCTGTTTTACAACCTCCAAGATTTGATAACCTTACGCAAGTTTGCAGAAGAAAGCGGACAACGCCATATAAAT
>CALEJM010000147.1 GCA_937898265.1 uncultured Porphyromonadaceae bacterium | reverse complement strand
ATTCAGAATGTTTCAGAAATCAATTATGTCACTCAGAGACAACAACAGTTAATCAAATAACCCAAAGCATGCTCCTAAATATTTTAATTCCTTTCCCACCTCTTGCCGAGCAACGCCGCATCGTTGCCCGTCTGGAAGAACTGTTACCCGAAATTGAAAAATTAAACATTGCTGTCAGAAAAAAAGATTCAATTTATGATATTCAAGATGAAATTAGTCCAAAAATATTAAGTTCTCCTTTATCAAATAATGAAAGAAATTCAACAAACACAAAAGATATGACAATGAGAAGACTGCTTACAGCATTACTTTTACTTTGCAGTTTGACACTAATGGCTCAGAAACCCAACGAGCAAATCTTGAAGGAACTGGCTGAACCTGGCACCAACAATGCCACGGTAACAATCCATCAGAGCGAGAAAATCTCCGAACGCATGAACCAACGTCCACTCTCTTCTGGCGAAGAGGCTAAGGGCTATCGTGTTCAGGTCTTTTCAAGCAACAGCGGACAATCTGCACGTCAGAAAGCGTTTAACATCGAACGCCATATTTTGAGCAAACATCCAAAACTTGAGGTTTTCGTAACCTATACTGCCCCATTCTGGAAGGTGCGTGTTGGCAACTGCCGCACACAACAGGAGGCGCAACAGTTGAAGACCATCCTCTTGGAGGAGTTCCCAGAATACAAGGCTTCAATCTATATTGTACGCGACAACATCACTGGTAAATAATCAATTAACAGACTACATAACAATGAACGAACCAATCAACGACGCCACCATCAAGTTGGCAGAACATTATACAGAGATTCTCAAACTCCTTAGCGAAGACCCAAACCGCGAAGGCTTGGTGAAGACCCCAATGCGTGTGGCAAAAGCCATGCAGTTCATCACCCAAGGCTATCACCAGGATGCCGAGGAGGTGCTGCGCAGCGCTATGTTCCACGAGAAATACCAACAGATGGTTATCGTGAAGGACATTGAGTTCTTCTCAATGTGCGAACACCACATGCTCCCATTCTTCGGTAAGGCACACGTGGCTTATATCCCTAAGCACCACATCACCGGCTTGAGTAAGATTGCACGCGTTGTCGACATCTACTCACACCGTCTCCAACTTCAGGAGCGTCTCACCACACAGATTAAAGAGTGTATTCAAAAGACCGTCGACCCTCTCGGCGTGATGGTTGTCATTGAGGCTCAACACATGTGCATGCAGATGCGCGGTGTTCAAAAACAACACTCTTTGACCGTTACCTCCGACTTCACTGGCATCTTCGAGAGCGCCAAGACTCGCGAAGAGTTCATCTCTCTGATTCACAACCACTAATCAAGAAAAATGTCTGCACGTAGTATCAAATGGTTGACGATGCTCAGTCTGGTGCTCTGCCTGCTGAACTCACAAAGCGCCATGGCAGCCCACGGACGTTTTGACCGCCATGGCATCTACGATGGATTCAACGACAACCATCACATCACCATTGGCGCCAATGCCGACTACTACTTCGGCGACCTCGAGACCAAGGCACTCTTCGCCTCCAGTCAGTTGGCAGGTTCTTTCAACCTCGGCTACCGCTATCAGTTCAGCCAATACGCAGCTGTCGGCATCAACTTCACAGGAGGTATGCTTCGCGGCGACGACACCTACCGCTACCATTTTCAGTCGCTGTATGAGTCGACAGAACTGCTCTACACCTGCTTCCCTATCCCTGGCATCGGACTCTACTTAAGTACTGGTGCTAGTCTGATGGTCAGTTCTGTAGACTTCTCTGGCAAGAGTAGCACAGGCATCTCCTACGCCAACAAAGAGATTTCGCTCTCACCGATGATTCCAATCTATGTAGGCTACCTCTTCAACATAGGCGACCACAGCCGACTCGGATTTCAGTTCAGCTATCACACCACACTGATGGACACACCGAACAAAACACTCGACGGCTATCCCTTCAAGGATAAAGAGGGTAACATCATCGGCGAGAAAGACTCACAGAACATCGACAGCTACTTCTCGTTCGGCATTCGTTACGATGTCTACTTCTAACAAGCAAACAAACATTTCAATAGATATTCTATCATGAAAAAAATTCAAACGCTCTGCCTCGCTCTCTTGGCTGTTCTTGCCATGAGCAGCTGCAGCAAGAAAGAAACAGCCAACACCCCTAACGACTGGAACAATTACGGTTTGGAGGGCAAAGTAAAACAATGTGTCACCACCCAAATCATCGACGGCGTGACCTATGTGACCACCATGGAATTCAACGAAGAGGGATTCCTTACACTCTTCTCCGAGACCCGCGACGACTGCACACCTATCTATACTTGCTATTACGACGGCAAGGGTAACATCGTCAACGAGGAGTACACCCAACAATGTGAAGGCGTTTGGCATATCAATCAGACCGACCTCGAAGAGGAGCACGACGAGCAAGGACGCATCACCAAGGTGACCTATAAAATTCCTGAGGGCGAAGTTATCGAGCTCGAACTCTACAGTTATGACGAGAACAACAACCTCGTTGAATTCGTTCGTCAAAACGCTCACTGCGAAAAGGAATACGAAGAGCATAACACCTACGACTCTCGTGGCAATATGTTGGAAAACCAATGGAGCAACGACAACAAGCCTAAGGTGACCCGCTATGCCTACGACGACAAGAACCGCGTAATCAGCAAGACCAATATCGATGCCAACGGCGTGGTGCTTTCACGCAGCGAGATCTCCTACGATGCCGACGGTCGCATTGCCGCTATCAACGATTTCGACGGTTCCGTCCTCACCCAAGAGCAAAGCTACGCTTACAATGACGACTCAACCTACGTCCGCACAACCATCTACCACATGGACGGTTGGGAGAAAGAGGTGGCTTGCTTCAACAAGTTCGACTACATGACCCGACAGCAATACTTCAACAAAGACCAGGAAGAGGCTTACAGCGAAGCTACATTCTTCTACAACGACCTCTACACCCTCGACAGTCTTTGCGTCCGTCGCGGCGACGTTGCCGAGACTCAGACCTACCTTGAGCGCGACGACCACAACAATATCATCCGTGTGGCTGTTGGTCCACAAGAGAACAGCACCAGCCGCTCTTTGGACATCCTCATCACCACTCGCGAAATCACCTATTATTAAGCCCAAACCATCATGTCAAACGAAAAGAATTTCTTCGACCTCGTTCTGGCGTTTTGCCAATGGGTAAAGGGATGCTGCAAGCGCATACTCAGCTGCATCACCCGAACCATCCGACTCTCCCTTCAGCAATGGTGGGCAGTGGTCATCGGTCTCGCCCTCTGCGTCGGCGTCGGTCTCTGGCACTCCTCTGCCCCACGCCGCCTCTTCTACGGCGACGCTGTGATTCTTTTTGCACCTGAGGCGCGTCAACAGGTCATCGCCCAACTCGACTACCTCGGCTCGCTCTGTCACAACCCACAGATGGCCGACAAGTTGGGTCTTAAGACCGATTACGCCAACAAGATTCACCGCATCAACCACTTCAACGTCATCGACTTCAAGAACGACTCCGTTGCCGACATCATCGAATACAAGAAGATTGGTTCGTTCCTGGCCGACACCTCCAATGTCGTGATGCCCGACCGTGTCTCCGTACGTGTCTATCTGCGCCACGAGACCGATTTCAATACCTTCTGTCAGGCGTTACAGAACTACCTCTCCAACCAGAGCGACATTGCCCGCATTGACTCCGTTCGTAAAGCCAATCTCCAACAATATATTGACTTCTGCAACGAAGAACTGCAACGCATCGATTCACTCTCCAACTACGAATATTTCGTGCGCAACCAGCAGTTGGACCTCCAATTCAAGCAGACTCTCGTCATGTCGGAGCGCGACCAAGAGCTCTACTATACCGACCGCGAGCAACTGCTTCGCCAACGTCAGACAGCCGAGAGCGTGCTCTACAGCAATCCTAATGTCATCGACTTCGTAGCCCCGATGTCGGCACTCACTTTCCCACGCCTTTGGGAGATGTGCATCTGGATTGTTGTCGGCTACTTCTTGGGTCTCTGCTTTGCCCTCTTGGCAAAATACCGCAAGGAGATTATGGCCTATCTGAAAGAGAAATAACTCGCACATCTTTATATAAAGAGACCTCCAACAGGGGGTCTCTTTTTTAGTTATGACCCCTAACTTGATTCCTATAGAGCAACACCCGCTGCAGCCATTCCTTCCCCAAAACGGCAAGGTGCTGATGTTGGGCTCGTTTCCGCCACAGCATAAGCGATGGTCAATAGAGTTTTTCTACCCGAACTTCACCAACGACATGTGGCGTGTGATGGGCCTGCTGTTTTATGCCGACGCGTTCCATTTTGTTGACGTTGAGGCTAAACGGTACCACAAAGAAGCGATTATCGACTTCCTTAATCGTGTGGGCATCGGTCTTTACGACACCGCTTCTGCCATCCGCCGACTCCAAGACAACGCCTCCGACAAGTTTCTGGAAGTGGTGGAACAGACCGATATTGAAGCGCTCTTGAGCCAGATGCCCGACTGTCGCACCATCGTTACCACAGGACAGAAAGCAACGGATACCATCTGCGAACATTTTCATATCGAACAGCCCAAGATGGGAAGTTTTTCCGACTTCATCTTAGGGGAACAGACGTTTCGCCTCTATCGGATGCCGAGCACCTCACGAGCCTATCCGCTGGCGCTCGCCAAGAAAGCCGAAGCCTACCGAACAGTGTTTCAGCATATCGGAGTGCTATAACAACAGAGAAAAGACAAACAAATAGTGCATTGACCAGGTGGAGCGGCGGTCAATGCACTTTTTTGATGCAAAAGATAACTATTAGGAGTGGATATTTTTGATGTTGTGGGGAGGGAAATGATGTTTTGTGTTAGTTAAGGGGGCCGCGTTGATACTTATCAGGTGGGAGTACCGCCAGCGGCAGCGCGATGTTTTTGAGTGCTACAATCATAAGCGTTTGGTGTCGTTGTTTTACGGTGCAAAATTAGCGTCCAACTATGCCAAATAACGTCATACTTGATTTTTCGTTCAAAAAAACTTTTCATTTGAACCTTTTACACACCCAAAACAACCACAACAAAACAGCATAAAAACAAGAAGGACATATCGTTATGATATGTCCTTGTTTTTTCTATTTTATTTTTGTACTCCCATACGGAATCGAACCGTAACCGAAGGAACCGGAATCCTTTATTCTATCCATTAAACTATGGGAGCGAAAAATAGGGGCTGACTCACGAGTGAGTTCCGACCCCTATTCAAGTATTATGTGTTGTTCAGATTAGTTCTCTGAGTTTTCGTGGTGTTCAGGACGCTCTGGACGTGGACCGCGCTCTGGGCGTGGACCTCTGTCGCCGCGTTCTGGACGTGGGCCACGATCGCCGTGTGGACGAGGACCTCTGTCGCCACGCTCTGGACGTGGACCGCGGTCACCACGTGGTGGACGTGCTGGACGCTCTGGCTCTACGTAGCCTTCTGGTTTCTCTTTCAAAGCTCTGGCTGAGAGACGGAGTTTGCCGGTCTTCTCTTCAATCTCGAGGAGTTTAACGTCAATCTTGTCGCCCTCTTTCATGCCGGTCTCTTCCATGGTCTCGTAACGACGCCAGTCGATTTCTGAGATGTGGAGCAGACCTTCCTTGCCAGGCATGATTTCAACGAAAGCACCGTAAGGCATGATTGATTTTACTGTTGAGTGATAGACCTCGCCAATCTCTGGGATGGCAACGATAGCGCGAACGCGTGCCAAAGCAGCGTCGATGCTTGCTTTGTTGTTGGCAGCAATCTCTACACGACCACCTTCTTCCACTTCTTCGATGGTAACCACAGCGCCTGTCTCAGCTTGAATACCTTGGATGATTTTGCCACCAGGACCGATAACAGCACCGATGAACTCTTTAGGAATCATCAGCATCTCGATGCGTGGAGCGTGAGGTTTGAGGTCGGCACGTGGCTCTTGGATGGTCTCGGCAATCTTACCGAGGATGTGCATACGACCCTCTTTAGCTTGGTTGAGTGCGCGCTCGAGGATTTCGTAGCTCAAGCCGTCAACCTTGATATCCATCTGTGTAGCTGTGATACCGTTGACAGTACCTGTTACCTTGAAGTCCATATCGCCGAGGTGGTCTTCGTCGCCGAGGATATCGCTCAACACGGCGTAGTTGGTACCTTTGTTCTCAGAGATAAGACCCATAGCGATACCTGATACTGGGCGTTTGATAGGCACACCGGCGTCCATGAGGGCGAGTGTACCAGCGCAGACAGTTGCCATGGATGATGAGCCGTTAGACTCGAGGATATCTGAAACTACGCGTACTACGTATGGGTAGTTGTCTGGAATCATGGTTTTGAGGGCGCGGCAAGCGAGGTTGCCGTGACCGATCTCGCGACGACCTACGCCACGTGAGGCGCGTGCTTCGCCGGTTGAGAATGGTGGGAAGTTGTAGTGGAGGAGGAAGCGTTCTTTGCCTTGGATGAGGGCTTCGTCAACAATTTTCTCGTCCATCTTGGTGCCGAGGGTCACGGTGCAGAGTGACTGAGTCTCGCCGCGGGTGAAGATTGATGAGCCGTGAGGACCTGGGAGGTAGTCTACCTCAGACCAGATTGGACGGATCTCGTTGGTCTTACGGCCGTCGAGACGTTTGCCTTCGTCGAGGATTGAGCGGCGCATAGCCTCTTTCTCTACGTCGTGGTAGTAGCGGTCAATCATTGCGCCTTTGAGTTCAAGTTCTTCTTCGGTGAAGTTGGCTTTATACTCTTCAAGAACGGCTTTGAAGTTAGCTTCGCGTGAGTGTTTGTCGGCGTTGCAAGAGGTTGCGAGGGCGTAAGCCTTGTCGTAGGTCTTCTCGCGAACGTCGGCGCGGAGTTCGTCGTCGTTCTCTTCGTGGCAATAAACGCGTTTCTCGGTTTTGCCGGCAGCCTCCATGAGTTCGAGCTGCATCTGGCATTGTGGTTTGATGGCTTCGTGGGCAGCGCGGATAGCGTTGAGGAGGTCGAGTTCTGACACCTCTTTCATTTCGCCTTCAACCATCATGATGTTGTCGAGTGTGGCAGCCACCATGAGTTCCATGTCGGCGCGCTCGAGTTGTTCGAAGGTTGGGTTGATAACAAATTCGCCATCGATACGGGCTACACGAACCTCAGAGATTGGGCCGTGGAACGGAATATCGCTGACAGCCAAAGCGGCTGAAGCTGCAAATCCTGCCAAGGCGTCAGGCATGTCGATGCCGTCGGCAGAATAGAGTGTTACGTTTACAAAAGTTTCTGCGTGGTAGTCGTCTGGGAAGAGAGGACGGAGAGCGCGGTCAACCAAGCGTGAGATGAGGATCTCGTAGTCGGATGAGCGACCTTCGCGACGGAGGAAGCCGCCTGGGAAACGTCCTGCTGAAGCAAATTTCTCTTTGTAATCGGTGGTCAATGGCATGAAGTCTGTGCCAGGCACTGCGTCTTTTGCAGAGCAGACTGTTGCCAACAGCATGGTTTTACCCATGGTGAGCATTACAGCACCGTCGGCTTGTTTGGCCAACTTGCCAGTCTCGATTTTAATTTCACGACCGTCAGGGAGTTGCACGGTCTTAGTGATTACATTCATATCGTCTATTTTTATTTCTCGAAAATTTGGCGCAAAGGTACGATTTTTATTCCGTAACTGAGTCATATTTTTGCGTTCCTTGTTAATTAAAGTAGTATATCGGGTAAAAAAGTTGTGTTTGGAGGTTGGGAGGGGAACTATTGATGACGACAAAAAGAGTCTTTCAGACACGAATCTTTCATTCGTTTTGTACATATCACAAGAAAAAGACGTACCTTTGCCGACCGAAAAATCCACGCAATGAGAAGGAAGGAACTTTTTGAGTTCAAACAGTTTGCCATCCAGCAGACGCACGCGGCGATGAAGGTGGGAACCGACAGCGACCTCCTTGGCACGCTGAGTCAGGGCGGACGTCGCATCCTCGACATCGGCACCGGCACGGGCGTTCTCTCGTTGATGTTGGCTCAGCGCTATCCCGAGGCTACGATTCATGCCATTGAGATTGACGAGAACGCGGTGATTGATGCTGCCGAGAATTTTGCCAACTCACCGTTTGCACAACGTATCACCCTGCAGCACATTGCGTTTCAAGATTATCTGACTGCGGCACAGGGGGAGCGTTTTGACAGCGTGGTATGCAATCCGCCCTACTTCGACAAGAGTCTGGAGAACGACGACCTTGGTCGCTGCCGAGCCCGCCACACGTCGAGTCTGCCGTTTCGGGTGCTCATCAAGGGGGCTTACGAACTGTTGGAAGACAACGGTGTGTTCTCGGTCTGCATTCCGGGCGAGGTGCTCGACACGTTTTGTGCCGAGTGTCTCATCGTAGGTTTCTCCGTGCAGGAGCTCTACCGCATCCGCACGCTGCCCGAGAAGGCGCCTAAGCGTTTCGTGGTGGTTCATCGCAAGGGCTACGTAGCCACGCCGAATGTCCACGACCACTGTATGCGCCACAGCGACAACTCCCGCTCCGAGTGGTATTTAGAGCTGATGCGCGATTTTCATCTTTAGCATATTTATTTATTTTTAATTCAATAAACACACATGAAAAAACTGTTATTTGTGCTCGCAGTACTCGGTTTGTTCACCGCCTGCAAAGCAAAAGAGAATCAACAACAAGAGGAGGAAGCTCCTGCTGCAGAAAAATGTTTGGTAGTCTATTTCTCAGCTTCTGGCGTCACCAAAGGTGTGGCTACCCAATTGGCTGAGGTGATGAATGCCGACCTCTGGGAAATCGAGCCTGCCGAGGCTTACACAGAGGCTGACCTCGACTACACCAACCCAGAGAGCCGCTCATGCGTTGAGAACAGCGATCCTGAGGCTCGTCCTATGATTAAGGCTTGCACCGACATCAGCGACTACACCACCATCTTCATCGGTTTCCCAATCTGGTGGAACGCTTGCCCACGCATCATCAACTCATGGTTGGACAACAACCTCCTCGAGGGCAAGACTTTGATTCCATTCGCTACCTCTGCTCAATCAACTATCGACGGCAGCATGGAATATCTCCGCACCAACTACCCAGACCTCAACTGGCAAGATGGTAAGTTGCTCAACAACTGCGACTCAACCATGCTCAACGAGTGGAAAGCCGAACTCGGCAAATAATCTCCTCTCGCGCACAAAAACAAATAGCCTTGTCGTCTCTTGACGGCAAGGCTATTTTTGTATCTATATCGTAAGGGGTCAGCGCTTGGAGCGGTAGGTGGACCACGCCTGATAGCCCACGGCAAAGGTGATGAGCGAGATGCCTATCCAGAAGGAGAGTCCCAACTGTTTCGCCTCGCCAAAGAGCAACATGGCGAGCAGGATGGTGTAGACGGGCTCGAGGTTGTAGGTGAGGTTGACGGTGAACGCCGAGATATGACGGAGCGCCTGCAGCTGGAGCAGGAAAGGAACGATGGTAAACACCGAGGCAAACAGCAGAAGCCACAGGGAGTCGCTCAGGGTTGGAATCACGCGACAGGGGAACAGCTTCGTGTAGAACGGGATGGCCAAGGAGAGAACCACAAATCCACCCACCATCTCATAGAGCAACATCGTGCTGCTCGACTCGTTCGACGACGCTTGCACCCGCTTGCTGCAGAGGGAGAACACGGTGTATATCAGCGACGAGATGACCCCTAAGCCGATGCCGAGACGATAGCGGGCGTCGAAGCCGAAGATAAGTCCGATGCCAACCACGGAGAGGAGTCCTAACTGGAGTTCGCGCCACGAGGGTCGACTGCGGTTGACCAACGGCTCAATGACAGCGGTCATGAAGCCCACCAAGGCAAAGCAAACGGCGCCGATGGAGACATTGGCGGCTTTGATGCTGCCGTAGTAGAACACCCAGTGAACCGAGAGCAGCACGCCGCAACCAGCTATCTTGAGCCACTGTCGCCACGGGAGACGATGCAGCTTACGACGCACCCCCATAATCACACCGAGCATCAGCGACCCTAACAGCACGCGGTAGCATACCAAGGGGAGCTCGTTGATGGTAATGAGTTGACCGAAGAGTCCGGTGCCGCCAGCAATGAGCACAGCCAAATGAAGGCGCAGGTAGGCGTCTTTTTCCGTTGGGAGCATCAGAGGGCATTTATATTATGGAACGAGCACAAGGCGGATACCGAGGTCGCACTCACGGAGCGCTCCGCCGATATAGTTGCGATAGGCCACGCGACAGCCGCCAATGGCTTTGAAGCCGCCGCCACGGTTCACGTAGAGGGTGCCTTCGTCGGCACCTGTTGGGTCGGTGACAGATTCCTCAGCATAAGGTCCGTAGAGGTCGGAACACCACTCGCAGACGTTGCCGCTCATGTCGTAAAGTCCCAATTCGTTGGGTTTGAGCTGACCCACCTCGTGGGCTGTTCCCTCGCTATTGCCTTTGAACCACGCCACCATAAAGAGTTCGTTTTCGCCGGCAAAGCCATAGCCCATCGATTTGTTGCCACCACGGGCAGCATATTCCCACTCCGCCTCAGTTGGGAGACGGAAGGTCTTGCCGGTCAGCTCGCTGAGGCGTTCAACGAATGTCTGACAGTCTTCGAGGTTGACATAGTACATCGGGTAGTTGTCGCCTTCGCCAAAGAGTTGGGGCGCACCGGTCTTCTCCTGTTGGTCGGCAATGGTGTTGCCCATCACTGCTGTCCACAGCGCCTGTGTCACCTCGGTCTCACTCATATAGAAGTCTTTGGAGATGGTCACTTCGTGAACCGGGAACTCGTCGTCGTAGGCGTCGGTCTGTTCTGGCGTGCCACCCATCATAAAGGTGCCATGCTCCACCTCCACCATGCGGAAGGTGACGTTGCCTACGTTGAGGGTCAGTCCCTTGAACTCCACTGGGGGAATGGTGTCGGTAGGTTCTTCTACGGGTGGTTCGTTGGGTGTGTTGCACGAAACGCTGAGCGTGAGCGCCATCAGCACAACGGTAGCAAGGATAAGGTATCGAAATTGTTTCATCGTTGTAAGGCTTGAAATAGGGTGCAAAGGTAACTCTTTTTTGTTGGTCGTGCAAGAGGCTTGCAAATATCGCCGAAACAATGTACCTTTGCATCATCATTTAGCAACGATACAACAATGAAACACTCTTTTTTGAATTTCTTTGCTCTGGCAGCACTCTGCCTCGTGTTTGCAGGCTGCGAGCCCGAACCTATCGAGCCTCAGGAGCCCGACAAACCTTGGAATGAGACGGGCTTCGACTTCGATGCCTTCACCGCTATCTGGCCTTACGACGACGGCGAGAGCGTCACCTTCGTAAGCGAAAACGGCGACGAGCTCACCCTCTCTGCCGTCGACTACAGTCTGTTCTACCAGCCACTCTACACCTCAACGCCCGAGGAGGGCTACTCCGCCGACCACGAGTGGGCCATCATTCAAGGCGCACTGATTGACGGCGTGACAAGCTATCAGTCAACCATCGTCATCCATTTCTGGTTCATGGTGGCCGACCGCCAGGTGATGAACTGTCTGACCGACTTCACCAACTACTCCAACATGGGTGGCACCAGCGCACAAGCTGCCTGGGAAGCCGAAGATCCCGACGACCACACCTCCGTCTTCAACCAGTTGAAAGAGGTGGTTTGCTACGACAAGAAGGGCAACGCCCTCGAGACCTACCGTGCCGACGAAGGACTCATCTCCTTCACCGATGCCGACGGCGTCCACTGGACCAAGAAATAGTCCGCAATATACTCACACATATCATTCAAGTCCTACCTGTCATCGATGGGTGGGACTTGTTGCGTTTAAGGGGGTTATTTCCTTCCTCCCCCTTAAAGTGGGAGCTTTTTGTAAAATATAGTCTATATTTAGTATTGCTTCGGCGAGGTCTTTGCAGCCGGGGGGCAGGGGGTGTCGCTGGAGGTTGGGGAGGAGTTGCTAGAGTTCGAGGAAGAGGAGTTCGTTGGGGACGTCATTGTCGGGGTATATGTGGAGGGGTGTCTGGCACTCGTCGATGAGTCGCTGGTGGAGTGCATTGTTCTCTCTCATGAGCAGCGTGGCGGAGGGGATGGCGATTGCCTTACGCCCAAGCGAAAGCATCGTGAAAGCTATTCAGGCTGTTTTGAACGGCATCAGTCAACGAGTGGCCGACGAGTTGTTTCATCCACTCTTCGCCCCTTACGTGCCACAGAACGACCTCGAGGCACTTCAGATGCTGACGCAATGTACCACTCAGCCCATCATCAGTTAGAAGACCACCGTAGCCCCACTCGTCAACAACCACAAGACGAACTCACCGCCTCCCAACAGAAACCGCCGCCCAAACAGAATGCGACCTTTTCGAAGCGACGGAGTAGAGGAGGCTATTGTTTCTTTTCAAAGGGAAATAATCCGCAGTTTTCTGACTTGATTACTACTTTTTCACCTATAAAACAATATTTTTCTTTTAACTCAATGAGATCTTGATCCCTCATTCTTATACAACCCTCACTAAATCTGCCTGGAACACTTTTTTCATTGTTAGTACTTCCATGTATTCCTATACCTTTATGTCCTGGCGTGGTTAGTAACAAGAACCAGTGACCATATGCTTTAATAGTCCCTCGACCATCCTTGAAATCATGAGTCCACTTTGAGGAGTTGGATATTTTTGATATATAAAATGGAGTTTTTAGGGTAGATTCGGGAGTTTTCATGTCACCAGATTTTTCTTTGTTTCCATAGTTTTTTCCGACACAAACAGGGTATTGAGCTATTAAAAGTGTGTCCACTCCCTTATCCTCATATACTCTTAAAGTAAGTTCTTTCTTTGAGATGATGATAAAACATTTGTTTTTGTTTGTAACATTTGCAAAGATAAACCTTTCACAGTTATTTGACTGCGTTTCAGGTCCGTTTTGTAAATATGTGTTACCTATACTATAGTTGCTACCATAAATCAATACCAAACCATTAATGGTGCAGATTAATAGTAATAGATGTCTTAGGGGGAATTCTGACATTGGAATAATAATATTAACTATCCTTACTTTGTTAATTGCGGCTTCGATGTTTGTTGGGTAGATGCTGGTTTTGAAGTTGGCGAAGAAATATTGATTTTATGTGAAATGGTTCTTGGCTCATAATAAGTGTAGTTAAGATATTTGTCCACAATAATCAACTTTAATTCTTGTTCTTTGGGGTCTGTATAACTGTTTTTAATATGATAGAAGTACTTTCCCCCATTATATCTATATAAAATCACATTAGAATAATAATTTTTGTAGTATTTGTTTGTGTTTGAGTACATGACAAGTCTTTTACCATTTGCAAGTGACATAAAAAAATTGGATTCTGCTCCAATACAATAGGCTAATTCATTATTAATTATATATTTACACAAAAAGGACGCGTTTTGGGATAGGTCCAATCCCTTTAAGCGGGTAAGTAGTTTGCTTGTCTTCTCTTTTATTTCCGATAAAGGAATGTTATCCATATAGACACGACGCAATAAAAAACCTCTTATCCCATAACCTAGCCTCTCTTGAACTATGCCATCTACAGAAAAATACTTCCAACCATATTCATCGCTTATAACCTCATATTTATGATTGTCAGCCTCGTTTAGTGTTTTTAGGGAACTAGAAAGTTCTGTAATCCATTTAGCGCGGAAGTCTTTTGGATAGTATGAACAAAGTTTGCATAATATTTCAACCGCATAATTATATAAAATATCTCTAAAACTTTTATCTTTTAATTTAATACGAATCAATGGATATAATTTGTAAGGAACACTGGGGTTGATATGTGACAAATCTTCTTTATAACGACCTTCTATATTCCAATCTATATAAATAAGTTCACCTATTTCTTTTCTTAAAGCACTGGGATTTCCCAGTTTAGTGTTTATCCTATTCAATTCCTTCTCGGCTGTAGTGTTGTAAAAACTATTTTGCTTGAGATCTCTTTGGTAAGACGCTATGTCGTAATCTAATAAGTGCTTTACATCATCATCTGAAAGAAGCGGTAAGATGCTGTTTCTTATTTTTTGGTTGTACTCTGAACATAATTGTTTTTCAAAGGACTCACAAGGGTTAGCTCTTAGCCACTTCCAAGTCTGAATTGAATCTGTTGTAGTTAGATTGCTATAATATGTAAATAAGGCCTTGTTTTGTGAGAAAATATAAATGCTCGTTAGTGATAAGACCAAAAACAAAGTTATTCTTTTCATTTTGTCAAAATCGGTTTTTGATTTGTGTTATTATTTACAGTGTTGTTGTTTTGTGAATTATTCTGTGTGTGGGTTTTGTAAATTTTGTTTGAAAGGCGATTATAATCATCTTTACCAAATGAACCAGATTGTTTGTAGTCCTCTATTGCATCAAGTAGATTGCCATTGAATTCTCTAACAGCCCCTCGTATATAATATGCTAACGGCATTGTTTCGCCGCCAAACTTAATAAGGGCATTTGATAGTTCCATGGCCTTATCTGTCTGTCCTGTGAACAAATAACAAATCGCTAAATTCGCAGCAGGATATTCGTAGTATATACCATTAGATTGATATAGTTTTGAAATTGCAATTGAGTATTGCTCCTTCTCAATTAAATCGGTTGCATCATATGGTTTAGAAGTCAAAGAGGAACCAAAGGCTGAGGGTTGGCCTATTTGGATTTTAGCCTGAGTTCCTACCATAACTTTGATATAGGTGATTTCATCAACATAAGAATTAAAAGAGGTCACTAGGTAGCCACCCCACAAAATTTTAGTAAAACCATATGTATAGGTGAATATTTGAAGGAGCGGAGATGCAGATTGAGCACATGACGGATAATCATAGTAAGTGTTTTTCCACCCATCACTTCCTACAGAACAGTTAATATATTTCTCGCTTGAATATGTAGGAGTTCCATTAGAATATAAGTCTCTATTACTGCGTGATAGCCAAAAATACACATTTTTTGTTTCATTGCCCACTTTATAACCAATTGAAATTCCCCAGTAAATCTGGTGTGATTGTTGTTTTAAATTTTTATTTGATGTGGAATAATAACTATAGTTTTTTTCGGCATTTAAGTTGGATATTGGTAAATTAAAGGACCAATCTCTTTTAACAGAAGGTCCTATATAAAAATATCGCCAAACACCTTTACTCTGTATAGTTGTTTTTTTGCTCATGTCTTGCCAATTCGGGTTGTAATAGGAATCTCCCCAAGAAGAGGAGGATACAGAACATCCTTCATTGTTTATCCAAGTGCCGTTAAAAGTAGTTGGCTTCCATGCAGAAGAAGGTACGATTTTAATTTCTGCATACGAAGCCAAACTAACAAACAGCAAGAAGAACAACCATCTTGCTCTCATGATTATTATAGATATTATAGAATTGAATAAAATTGCTCTAATCGTCTATCTAATTGTTTGTCTCTTGATAAACGGTATGATTTCTGTACATCTGCTCGCGCTGCACTTCTATTGTTCAAAGCATAGTAAATGTATGCACGGAATTCATATAACAAAGGATCATTTTTGAATCCGTCACCGTCGCTAGATTTAGATAAACAAGTATTCACGTCGTCAAGCGCTTTTTGATATTCTTCATTGATATAGTAATAATGAGCACGAGTGATATAGTTATCTGGGTCATCCGGAACAAGATTAATAGCTGTTGTTACATCTTTAATTGCCTCTTTGTAGTTTTTGTCAAAAGAGTACATTTCAGCTCTATTTAAATATGCAAGTTCATCATTCGGATTTGTTTCAATGGCCTCTTCTAAATAATACATTGCATCAGTTTTATTGTCAATAATATAAGAAAATATCGCCATCATATTAAGTGAAATTGCGTCTTCGGGATTCTCATCCAGCACTTCCGTAAGCATTTCTATTGTTGTAGAAGGATCTGAAGCTATGGAAGTACACAACAATGCATACGATCTTTTATAACTTAATTCGTCAATAGTGAGACTTTCTCTATAGTTATCCAAATTTATATCAGAGAAAGTCCAATCATCCCAAACAACATTTATTGATGATGGCTTGTTTTTTATGACAGGCAAATCAACCTTGAATTGTTTTATTCCTGCTAATGAGATCGCTTCCGAATCTTTTTTAGTGGAAGCTAATGTTGAAGATGTTACATAGTATTTTTTACCACTATCTACATCTTCCATATACAAACCATTGTCTTTCTCATTGAGTTCGCACCACAGATAATACTCACCACTAGAATTAAGGTGCATATTAGTATATGTAAAATACAAAGAAGTCGATGTTTTGCCGAATTCAATAGCATTCAAGATTAGTTCGGATCCTCTTTCTGGCATCACGTTAAGAAGAATGAAATCAGATTTCTCTGAATTAAACTTTCTGTTTTTTTTGTAAAATTCTTTTTTGTCTAATTCATTTTGAAAATCTTCGTTCAAAACAACACCAAAATTCAAATTTTCACCACCACGACGTTTGAAAGCAGCTATTGCAAAAACTTTACCATCAGAATCTAAAATAGGACTGCCACTTGAACCATTGGAAATCGCTGCAGTAATCTGAGCGACCTTTCCGTATTTGTTGTCATCACGATATGACGATATAATACCCTCAGACAGACTAGATTCCATTCCCATTGGTGCTCCAATGCAATATATTTGATTGCCTTTCTCTGGAGTCTTGTTTGTTATTTTTACTGTTTTAAATTCAGCTCTTTTATCATTCTTTACCCGAAACACCAACACATCTTTTTTTGAGGAAGAGCACAGTACACTATCTATCTCATATAAACTGCCATCTGTTGTTTTTATGGCTGCTTTGACAGATTGATCCAGCACATGAAAATTTGTTACTCCTACACCAGATTTTTCAATAAAAAATCCTGAACCAGAACCCACCGGAGAACCATACTCATCATAAGTATAAACAACAAATGTTGCAGGTTCAACTTTTGTAATCAATCTTTTGGTAGGATTGCCGCACGATGGTAATACTACCACAAAAGCGCATAGTGCGATTAACGCATAGAAAAATCTTCTCATTCTTTTTTTTGAAAGTTCCTCTCCCGCACCCAAAGAGAATAGTTTACACAAAAAAAGCGTGGATGCCCATTTCGTTTGTCTGCTAATTGAGGTTTACCACAACCTTAAGCTACAGATAAACGATAGGACATCCACGCTAACGGATATATGTACACCGCGGAAATGTGCCATTGATATATACCTATGGCACACCCACGGAACAGACATAAGCACGTCCGTGAACATCATAACATCGTCTTGTCTTGGTAGCTTTATAGAAAGTGGTAATTTCAATTAGCCAAGAACAAGCGTTGAATGACGCTTTTGTATTTCGGGGGCAAAGATACATGTTTTTAACGATAATATAAGCGGGAGCCAAAACTTTTTATTCCTTGATTCATCATGACCAAGGTAAAAACAGAGAGAAGTATTGTTACTGCAGTCTGCTATAGGTTTGGGAAGACTGAGATGCTGTTGCAGAAAAAGTCTGGAAGTATGGGAAAGAGTGAAATGCTGTTCTTGCAAAAAGTTGTAACTTCGAAAAGTTTGGAACGAAGTTGTTGCAAATTGCAGTAAACTCGAAACTGTTGAGTTTTATTAAATGCAGTTTTGCAATTTTAACGTTTCGTTTGGTTTGAGAAAATTGCAAATTGCAGGAAGTCCGAAAAGTTTGGTACGAAGTTCCTGCAAAACACAGGAAACTCGAAACTGTTTGGTTTTATTAAATGCAGTTTTGCAATTTTAACGTTTCAATTAGTTCAAGAAAATTGCAAATCGCAGGAATTGCGAAACAGTCAGAACTTATTAAATGTCGTTTTGCATTTTTAACGATGCAAATAATTCTAAACGGCTGCAACTTTGCAATAGAAGTGATTTTGAGGCGATGAGGAAGTTAGGCGATAAGGCGATAAGGAGGAATCATCGAGAACGAGAACGAAAACGAGAACGAAAACGGAGATAAGGTTAAGGTTAACGTTAGCGTTCGTATTACGGTTGGTGCGACCACGCACTATTTCACGAGGACTTTGCCGTGGAGTATTTTGCCGGAGGAGGTGGTGACGCGGATGACGTAGAGACCTTTGGCAGAGGGGACGGTGAGGGAGACGGGGTAGCTCTTGGGGTGCGAATGACTGACGAGGGCTCCGTTCTGACTGAGGATCTCGACCAAGAGTCCGGTGCGCTCCGACGGCGGGAGGTTGAGTTGCAGCTTGGTCTGCTCGCTAGTCCCCACGAGACTCGGGGAGACGTTGAACATACCGTCTTCGTCGTAGTGGTAGTCCTGCTCCTCGACGTCGAGCACGAGGGTGACCACGCTGTCGCAGCCGCAACTGCTCCGCCCTACCCAGGTATAAGTACCACTCTCTTTGAGTCGGCGACCATTCCAGAGATACGGCAAGCGGTCGCGTTTCACAACAGCCTCAACAGTGGTGTTGCGAACGGAATCAATCTTGAGATGGAGTACGATGATACTATCGCAACCGTTGCGTGCCTCGAGGGTGTCGGAAAAAGCGAACGAGCCATCTTTCAACATCATGGCAGGACGATCGAAACCCATTTGGGTAAGCGAGCCACAGATGGTGCGAGAGAGATGTTTCTCGTACGGTTTGTTGACCGTCAGGATGAGTGTAGCCACGCTGTCGCCGTTGGTGGAGAGCCAACTGTAGCGACCTGTATGGTAGTAGTTTTGGTTGTGCCAACGGAGCGGCACCTGCGACGCACAGATGGAGAGTGTGTCGACCTTCTGATAGGAGACGGTTTGCTTGGGTTGACTCTGGTTGAAGAGTTTGAGCGACGTCTGACCATCGTATTCCAACGACGTCTGGGCCAACGACGACAAGGTTGCCACCGTCAGCAATATCAGCAAAGTCAGTATTTTAAAACGTCTCATCGGTTGCGTCTGAAAAATCACCACAAAGGTACATCTTTCCTCCAAAAAGAACAAGTCCCACGCTAAGAAGTAGCATGGGACTTGCTGTTATGTTATTGTGTGTAACTTACGAGGAGATTACTTCACAACTTTTACGGCGTGGTTGCCGACTTTTACGACGAGCATTTGGTTAGCAGGCATGTTGCTGATAACGGTCATGTTGTCGTTGGCTACTACGTCGTAGAGCACTGCGCCGGTTGCAGAGAAGACGGTTACGTGCTCACCAACAGTGGTTGGAACGTAGATTACGCCGTTGTTGACATAGACGTCAGCCAATTCAACCTCGTTCTTGACACCAGTCTGAGCGTCGATTGAGATAGGATAGAGTTGTACGTTGTTTTGGTAAACAGCCACGAAGCAAACGATGTCGTAAGCGTTCATGTCGTCGTCGCCGCCGAATGTGCCGTCGATGCAGAGGAAGTTGTTGCGAACAACAACATTGACTGAGCCGTCGGTCACGGTGCCGTTGGTGCGAGAGCTGGTGTTGTAGGTAGCCTCGGCGGTGAAGGTTACGCCGCTGATGCGCACGAAGCGGTGAACGTCGTCGGTGGTGATATCGCTGAGGTTCATGTCAACAGGTTGAACAGGTGTGCCTGCTACGCCTTCTGGCATGCTTACTGGAACGATTTGAGTTGCGCCGTTGTAGGTGCCGTAGGTACCAACCATACCAGTGATTACGTCGCCGTTAGCATAGGTTTTGCCAGCGTTGCCGTAAACAAGGATAGAAGCGCTTGCGTCTTGGATGTAGAGGTTCTGACCCTGTTGGTAAACAGCTACTACGTCGCCAGAGATGACGTGTGTGCCTTGGCCTGCAGCGATGAATGCAGCGATGTCGGCAACAGCCTCTGGGAAGGTGTAGGTAGCGGTGGCTACAGTGCTGTAAACACCATCAATCATTGCCACTGCCTTAACGGTGGTGGTTGCGGTGAGGGTGAATGCGCCGGTGTAGAGGGTAGAAGAATCGGTTGGGTCGGTGCCGTCGAGGGTGTAGTAGATAGCAGCTGTTGAGTCGGCTGCGAGGGTTACTACAACAGAATCCATATAGGTGCCGGCAGCTGGGGTGAAGACAGGAGCGTCGACAACGATTTGGGTTGTATCTTCAACATACTCAGCGATGGTGAGGTTGTCGAGGAACATACGACGGTCGCCGTTGGTGAGGCCGTTGATACCAGTGATGGTGAGTGTTGCGTTGGCTTCTGCATTGAACACTGCGGTGTAGTGCTGAGCGAGTGAGGCATTCAAAGGCCAAGTGTTGGTGTTGACGTTGAGGGCAACGGTATCGTTTTGTGCGCCGTAGGCCAAAGCCACGCGTACGTTTTTGTTAGGCCAGCCAAGAGCATCGAAGCCAACCTCGATTTGAGTTGCAGTACCAGCATCGATGGTGTTGGTCATGACCATACCAGAGCCGCTGCCTGAGCCGAGACGAACCATGCCGCCAGCCTGATAGCACTTAGCTACTGAGTCGATGCCGACGAGGAGGTTGAGGACTGAGTCGTTGACAACGTCGCCACTGCTTGAGGTGCTTACCAAGGTGCCGAGAGCGGCAGCTGCGAAGTCTTGAGTATAAGGCAATGTGATGATATACTCTGGCTCTGCAGGAGTGGTTGGAACGATGGTGTAGAGAGCGCTTACCTCGTTGCTCATGTAGTCGTCATCGTCGCCCATCACCATTGCTTGAGCTGTGATGAGGGTGGTTGAGCGAACGGTCAACACCACTGGGCTTGGACCGTATGAAGGTGGAGCAAAGGTTGGGATGCCGAGGGTGTCGGCTGGGTCGGTCAGGTTGTAAACAATCATTGCGTCTGGAGTAGCGCAGGTGATGGTTACGACAACAGAATCGTTGTAGGTGCCAGCAGCTGGAGTGAAGACAGGATCGTCTACAGTGATAACCTCAGGAGTTGTAGAAGTGATGGTGTAGGTACCAGTTACTTCTTGGCTGATGAAGAGGTCCATGTTGACGGTGTCCTCGATGAAAGCCAAAGCAGTGATGGTGGCAGACTGAGTGAGGGTGATAGGACCAGTGTATGGCATTGGTGTTGGGATGCCCATGCCACCGTCGAGGTCGTCGTCGGAAGCACCTGCTGTTGCAACAGCATACATGATTTCAGCACCAGGAGTAGCACAAGAGATGGTTACGACAACAGAGTCGTTGTAGGCTCCAGGAGCAGGAGTGAACACTGGGTCGGCAATGGTGACGGTAGTGCCACCAGCAGAAACACCGAACATCTCAACATTGTCGAGCAATGCACGGAAGTCGCCAAGAACAACAGGGCGGTCGGTAGCAATGGTGAAGCCTGTTGAAGCAGCCTCAGCAGCAAATGTTACGCTGAAGTGCTCGAAGTCTTGGAGATAGAATGGCATTGTGCCTGATTGAGCCAAAGAGACAGACTGGGTGTTTGTGCCATAGGTCACGTTGATTTGACCAGTCTTGTTGGCCCAAGCTTTGGCATCAAACTCAATGCGAACAGAGTCGTAGGCAGAAGCGTCAACAGCGTTGAACACGATGTTGCCTGAAGCACTGCTGGTGCCAAGTTTGGCGGTTCCGCCAGCTTGATAGACAGCAGCCATGCTTGAAGCGGTTGGAATCATAGTCAAAGTAGCTTGACTACCGCTGTTGCCAGTAGCAGTCATGTTGCCAGATGTCAAACCGCTGAAGTTTTCACTAAGCAATGATGTGTCGGTCATCATCACCTTGTTTTTGTCGCTGCGATTGACCATAGCCACAAGAGCCACGGCAGAAATCAATGCAACGAGCAAGAGAGTAATTTTCTTCATTGTAATTGATTTGTATGATTACTATTTATATTAGTCTTTAACCTTAATTTTCAAGGGTGCAAAGATACAACAAAAAATTAAGGTAGAGATAGTTCTCTACCTTTTTGAGTATTATTATTTTATATTGTATCGATTGGAGGAAGTCGAGGTGCGGTGGTCTACGATTTTTTCTGGAAATACTTACCCACCAAAGGCAAGGCGTTCAACGGAAAGTCGCGTTTAACGATGTAGACACAAAGCGGGATAAGCAAGAGGTTCTTCAACAAGAGGTCGAGACC
Organism: uncultured Porphyromonadaceae bacterium; assembly: GCA_937898265.1. Classification (GTDB taxonomy): domain Bacteria; phylum Bacteroidota; class Bacteroidia; order Bacteroidales; family Paludibacteraceae; genus HGM05398. Next base: position 1,947 of record CALEJM010000147.1, on the reverse strand, counting down.
CAGATGACTCGTATGAATGAGCTGCATAGGCACAAACAACGCCAGTGTGATGAGGGAGTAGAGACCGATGGACTTGAGGTCGTAGGGCACAGGATAGTATTTTTTGCCTATTGCATAACTCAGCACCATGATGACGAAGAACGAGGCGAAGGTGGCCCAGACGGCAGCCATATAGGAGAAACGGGGCACGAAAATCACGTCGATTACTACGGTCAGCACCAGTCCCAACAGCGAGAAGATGGCGCCGTAGATGGTCTTGTCGGTGAGTTTGTACCACAACGAGAGGTTATAGAACACACCTTGGAAAAGATAGGTTATCAAGACGATAGGGATGATGCGAAGACCCACGCGGTAGGTCTCGTCGATGAGCAGACCGAGGAGGTCGATATTCGCCATCATGCCCAAGAAGATGAGCCACGAGGTGATGACGTAGTATTTCATAGCCATGGCGTAGGTCTCCTTGCTGTCGCGGTCTTTGCTCTTGCCGAAGACGAACGGCTCGTAGGCAAACTTGAACGCGTAGGTGAACATCATCATCACCATGGCAATCTTGAAGCAAGCACCGTAGATGCCGAGGTCGTCCATGCCTTGCCGCGAGTGGTTGGTCAGCGTCGGGAAGAGGATTTTGTCGATGCTCTGATTGGCTATGCCCACCACGCTGAGCAGCAGCAGCGGCCACGAGTAGTTGAGCATCTCTTTGAGCAGACTCCACGAGAAGTTCCACTTGATGCCTATGATATAGCGTAAGAGGAAGAGGGTGCCTACTGCCGTTGAGAAGACGTTGGCAATGAGGATATAGCCAACTCCGTAGCCCGGAGCATAGAACCAACTGATGAGGTCTGGATTGTTGGCGTGGATGCGTGGACAGATAATCAGGAAGAAGATGTTCATCAGCACGTTGACACCAATCATCAGCAGCTTAAGTCCAGCAAACAGCAACGGACGGCGCACATAGCGGAGGTAGCTGAACGGGATGGAACAGAAGGCATCCATCGCCACGGTGGCAAACAGCATGGCGGTATATTCGGGGTGGTCGGCGTAACCCAATGCTGTGGCTACGGGAACACGGAAGATGATGCAGAGGGCAAAGAACAGCAGCGAGGTGAAGAGGAGCGATGTCAGCGTGGTGGAGTAGACTTTGTGGACGCCCTCTTCGGTCTCCTCTTTGGCAACGTAGCGGAAGAATCCAGTCTCCATGCCGTAGGTGAGGATGGCGATGAGCAACGCTGACCACGCATAGAGGTGAGTGATGATGCCGTAGTCGGCCGGACATGGCAACACACGGGTATAGACAGGCACCATCAGCCAGTTGAGGAACTTGCCGATGATGGTGCTTGCACCATAGATTACTGTGTCTTTTGCCAGACTCTTCAGTTCTGCCATTTTACTTTTTCAGTGTTTTTGGAGTTAATCAAACAACGAACCCTGAACGCCCGGACAGTTGCGTCCCAGATGCTTGAAGGCAAGCATGGTGACTTCGCGACCACGTGGCGTGCGTTTCAAGAAGCCCTCTTTGATGAGGAATGGTTCATAGACTTCTTCGATGGTGCCGGTGTCCTCGCCCATAGCGGTTGCTATCGTTGAGAGTCCGACTGGTCCACCGTTGAATTTGTCGATAATTGTGGTGAGTATCTTATTGTCGATCTCGTCGAGACCGTATTTGTCAATATTCAGTGCCTCTAGAGCATAACGGGCAATCTCCACGTCGATGGTGCCGTTGCCTTTCACTTCGGCAAAGTCGCGCACACGACGGAGCAATGCGTTGGCAATACGCGGCGTGCCACGACTGCGGAGGGCTATCTCGGCAGCTGCTTCCGGCATACAGGGCACTCCCAAGAGGGCTGCACTGCGCTCGATGATGCCGGCGATAATGGATGTGTCGTAGTATTCAAAATGGGACTTGATGCCAAAGCGGGCACGGAGCGGGGCGGTAAGCAGACCGCTGCG
>CALEJM010000146.1 GCA_937898265.1 uncultured Porphyromonadaceae bacterium | reverse complement strand
ACTGGCTCGTTAGGCTTGTTGCAAGCTGCGAGCACGAGTACGGCTGCCAAGGCAGCCAGGAGGGTGTGGAGATATTTCATGTTTTAAAGTTTTGGTTCAGAAGTGTTCGAGATGTTCGAGATGTTCGAAGGGGGAAATTAATTAGCAATTAGCAATTTAATTGGGTTTTGAAGGGTTCGAGATGTTCGAGATGTTCGAAGTGTTTGAAGGATTTTACCTTTCGAACGTTTCGAACGTTTCTCAACCTTTCGAACGATTCTCAATGGTTCGAACTGTTCTCAACCTTTATAGGGTTTACATTGGACTCACGCGGTGGAGGTACATGAATACCTCGGCTGTCATGCCTTGCTCGGTCTCTTGTGCTGTGAGCACGAGGGAGGTCTCGGTGAGGGTGAGGATGGTGAATGCTTGTGTGATGGTTTCGCCGTCTTCTACGATGGTGAGGATGAGTTGGTCGCCTTCAACGGAGTAGGTGAAGGCGTCAGTCTCGCCGTCCATGGTCATGGAGACGGTGCCGTCTTGGTAGAATGAGAGGAAGGCGCCTGTCATCTCGAGGTCTTCGGTCATGTTGAGGGCTGCGATTTGGACGAATGAGGAGTCGACGATCCAGCTGCCGAGGATGAGGTTTTCGTCGCCAGGGGTAACGGTGGTGTCGCCTGGATTTTCTGGGATGGTGTCGCCAGGGGTGACGATGGTGTCGTTAGGGTTGTCGCCTGGTTGGTCTGGTTCGTTAGGGTTGTTGTTGCAAGCAACGAACACGAAGACTACTGCGAGCGCAGCCATGAAGTAGGTGTAGAACTTTTTCATAATTTGCAATTATAATTAGCAATTAGTAATTTAATTGGGTTTTGAAGGGTTCGAGATGTTCGAAGTGTTCGAGATGTTCGAAGTGTTCGAAGGATTTTACCTTTCGAACCTTTCGAACGTTTCTCAACCTTTCGAACTATTCTCAATGTTTCGAACGATTCTCAATGTTTCGAACGTTTCTTAACTTCTTTACTGTGTAACTCGGTGAAGGTAGGTGTATTTGTGAACGAAGTTGTCTCCGTCATCTTCTTCGTAGTAAAGAATCATTCCTTCTTCGCCAAGATAGAAGATTTTAAAGGTCTCTTCGCCGTTGGTGTAGATGATCAGGTTTCGCTCCTCGAGGTGGTAGCTGCCCTCCATGTCGCCAGAGTTGGTGAATGTGCCGTCGGCATAGAAAATCATGAGCCAACCGTTGCCTGGGGTAGTGTAGCTTTCGTCTGGAGTGTTGTGATAGGTGTAGGTGGAGTCAATCATCCAAGTGCCGACGATGAGTTCGGGGTAGGCTTCATACTCCTCGCCTGGCTCCTCGCCTGTAGTGCGATGGCTGTAATAGTATTGTATTGTACCGTCTTCTTCTTCGGTCTTCCAAACCATCTCTGTCTCGTTGATCGTGATAATCTCAAAACTGAGAACGTCAACATAATAGAGGGTCAGCAGGTTTCCCTCAATGGTGTATTCGAACGAAGTTCCATCGACGATAAAATGACCGTCGGCTTTGTAGGTGTAGGTATAACCGTCGCCCGCATAGATAGTTTTCTCGCCGTCAGGGGAGATGATAACCGTGGAGTCGTCGAGCCATGTGCCGAGGATGAGTTCGGCGTAGTTGGTGTCCTCTGGTTCTTGTGGCTCGTTAGGTCTGTTGCCGCAAGCAGCAAACACGAGTACGACTGCGAGGGCAGTCAGGAGGTAAGCGTAGAACTTTTTCATCTAAATATATATAGTAAGTTTAAGGTTGCAAAGATAGTGAATTTTTGGAAAACAAAGCAAAAGAGGGGTTAAAAAAGGGACTGCGACAGAAAAAAGATGCTAAACGCAGGGACGCCTCGTCAACGTATGTTAGCATATAAGATAAAAAAGTGGGCGAAAAATTTGGAAAACCTGAACATATATGCTAACTTTGTGGCGAAAAAAATCACACCAATGGAGACCACACAGACACCCGAACAAGTGAAGCAGAGGGAACTCTGCGAGCATATCAAACAACGCGTGGAACAGCTGCTGAAAGAGCGGCGGATGAACCGAAGCGACCTCGCCCAGGCGCTCGGCAAGAGCGCACCCGAGGTGAGCCGCTGGCTGACAGGCCGACACAACCTCACCGTCGCCACGATAGCCAAGATGGCACTCGTGCTCGGCGACGACATCATCACCGTCACCACCTCTCGCCGTAAGCCCGCGCGACACTACGAGGAAATCACTCCCACCGTCACCCTGGCAGCGGAAGAGGACGAGACCCGCTCCCACAATTAGCAATTAGCAATTTAATTGGGTTTTGAAGGGTTCGAGATGTTCGAAGTGTTTGAAGGATTTTCCCTTTCGAACCTTTCGAACGTTTCTCAACCTTTCGAACGTTTCTCAACCTTTCGAACGTTTCTCAACCTTTCGAACCCCTCGAACTTTTCGAACCTTTCGAACCCCTCTAGCACTTTCTTCAAAAAAAGTTGGGGTTGTGGTTGTCGTTGTCGTTGAAATCATGTATCTTTGCAATTAACAAATAGTGATGTTCTATTCCGTTCCTTCTGGGGCGGCGGAGTGGGGGAGTGGTGCCTGGCTCGCTGAGCAGGCGCAGAGCGAGCAGCTGATGCACTACCTCTGGTTCGGACGCCATTTCGCTCCCACGCTCGCCACCACGACAGGCAAACGCGTTGAGGTGATCAACACCGGACGACCCAACACCCACGCCGGTCCCGATGTGTTCTATGCCGTGGTCAAAATCGACGATGTGACATGGGCCGGCAACGTGGAGTTCCACGTCTGCGCCAGCGACTGGTGGCGACATCAGCACCACGTTGACCACGCTTACGACTCGGTCATCCTCCACGTCGTGCTTCACGACGACGATACCGTGCTCACCGCTCGCGGCGAACCGGTGGAACAGATGGTGCTTCACTACGGACAACAACACGAATCGACTTTCTCTGCTATGACTCCCGAACAACAGACGCTGCGCTGCGGACAGCAGTTGCGACAACTCGACCGCTGCCGACTCACGATAGCCCTCGAGCAACTTATGGTGCGCCGTCTGGAGCGTAAGACGACCGACATCGACCGCCTCCTCGCCGCTACGATGAACGACTGGGACGAGGCGTTCTACATCATGCTGATGCGCAACTTCGGGTTCTCTACCAATGCCGACGCCTTCGAGGCCCTTGCCAAGTCGCTGCCGCTGAAGACCATCCTCAAACACCGCGACGACATCGAGATGCTCGAGGCGTTCCTCTTCGGTCAGGCGTCGATGCTCAACGACCCGCAGGACGACTACTCCCGTCAGCTGCAACGCAACTACACCTTCCTACGCACGAAGTTCTCGCTGCAGCCCGTTGAGGCCGAGCGCTTCAAGCATCTGCGCATGCGTCCCAGCAACTTCCCCGAGATTCGACTGGCTCAGATGGCTCAGCTCCTCAAGACCCACGACCGCCTCTTCTCCAGCCTTATGGGGGCTGTCGACCTCAAGGCGCTCTACCGTCTGCTGGAGTGCACCGTGAGTCCCTACTGGCTCCGTCACTACCGCTTCGGCGCCGAGAGCGTGGAGCGCAACAAACGCCTCTCCCGCTCGTCGAT
>CALEJM010000145.1 GCA_937898265.1 uncultured Porphyromonadaceae bacterium | reverse complement strand
CACGAGCGCCATTGCATCGTGCTCTTTGGTCGCAGTTTCGACTTCGGACCACCCGACTTCAGTCAGTTGCGCCGTATCGACCTCGCCTCCTGTCCCAAACGCGACGGCTACCCCATCTTCTACCGCCGCACCTGGCTCGGCGAAGAGATTCTGGAACCCGTGACCATCAACGGCAGATAAAAAAAGAGGCTGTCGGAATACCGCTGTTTCGTAAAAACCTTGTAACTTTGGCGACGAAAAAGAATTCAAAACATATCACACTCATGAAGAAACAACTTCTTGCAATCGTTATGGGTTGCTGCGCACTGGCCGCTAACGGACAGAACGCCCCTACGCAACCAATCAAAGACCTGACTATCAAGCAATCGTTTGAAGTGGTTGGCGAACAACATTTCCAAGACATCACCTTTGAGCTCAAAGGCAACGAAGCCATCGAAGGCATCACACTCAGCCAAGAGGGCACGCCAAAGATTGTGACTCACGGACACTATATCGTAAAACAAGAAGTTGGTGCCAACGAGGCTGGCCGCTGCTCATGGCTCGCATTCCCAACCGACATGCAAGCCTCTGCCGACAACTACGGCACACTCTGGACCGCCTTCCGCTACAACCCCAAGAAAGCATTCAACGAAGCATGGGAGATGGTAACGCCTGTCAACGGCCGCATCGTGCTGAAAGCTGGCGTAGGCTATCAGATTCGCTACGGCAACCAACTCCCTGAGACCATGACTCTTGAGTTCAAGTCCGTCATCCGTTACTTCGGTTCAAACGACTGCCGCTCAACCGGTTTGACAAGAACCTACAACGCTTACAACACCGACAGCGGGTGGGCCAACCTCCAGTTGGTAGGCGCTCCTTTTATGTCGCCAACACGCGTCAACACCACCGACGTACGCCTTGCCTTCCCTAACGAAAACGGCGGTTTCGACCAATACGTCAGCACCGACAACGCAACTCCCGACATGGCGCCATTCCGTCCGTTCTTCATCCAACACGCAGGCAACGTGCTCTATAAAGGTATCAACAACACCACCCTTGAGATGGGTCCAGTCTACGCCCACACCGTTGGCGACGAATTCTTGAAAATCCATCTCAACGGCAACCACGGCAGCGACCTCACCGTGCTCTGGCTCAGCGAAAACGGCAAGAGCAGCTACGACAGCAACGATGACTTCTCCAAGTTGACCACCG
>CALEJM010000144.1 GCA_937898265.1 uncultured Porphyromonadaceae bacterium | reverse complement strand
GCCAGAGGTGTTTACACGCTTTGCATTGGTGGTATCCACCCTTGCGCCATAGTTTGTTGCAGCGCTCTGAGCCTTGATTTGTTTGGTTTGACCCATAGCCATACCGCCCCACTCTCCCAAAAGGAGAGGAGCAATCGCAAAGAGAATCATCAGCACGATTCTTTTTATTTGTCTATGAGTCAACATCTTGTTTCTATTTTCAACCTTACACAATAAGGCGAATTTACAAAGTGCAAACTTACAATTTTCTTTTGAGAATTCAGTCATCAAGAGGTCTCTTCTTGCCTAAATAATGCTGCAATTTTCAAACAAAACCAAATCTTTAGACTACGATGCTTTTTCAAGGTTGAAAAGGCTAAGAAAATAAGGCAAATAAAAGGGTTGATTAAACTTCGGGACGTTCTTGGCATCTATGTCATTAAAGCAACTCAAACGACAAAGACGATGAATAAGGCAAGAACAATCTTCACAATAGTTTTTCTGACGCTATACCTCCCGCTGTTTGCCATCAAGACTGCCGATTTCGGTGGCGAATCATTCACCTATCGCATCCGCTACGGTCTCATCACTGGCGGTGAGGTGAAGTTGAAGGCCAACAAATCGGGCGTTAAGAGTGAGCCGACAATACATGTGAAGGTTGACATGTATACCACTGGTTTGGTGGACAACATCTATCACCTCCACGATATCTTCGAGAGCGAGCTCCGCACCAAAGACGGTCTCCCCGTTCGCTTCATTCGCGATGCGCACGAGGGTAAATATGTAAGATGGGAACAGGTCGACTACTACGACAACAAGGTAGAGAGCAACCTCAAAGGGGTTTATGAGGTAGACGGACGCTACCACGACCTCATCTCTGCGGTCTATGCTTTGCGTTGCATGGACTACAACAAGATGACCGTCGGACGCTACACCGACATTCCTATCTACTACGAGGAGGAGATTCGCAAGATCCGCGTTTTCTACCAAGGTGTTGAAGAGGTCAAACTGAATGGCAAAATCTACAGATGCCACAAGTTTGCTCCTGTGCTCAGCGAGGTGGAGATGTTTGAAAAGAAGGCACCTTTCATCATCTGGATTTCAGACGACAAGGAGCGCAAGCCCGTTCAAATCAAGGTCAATTTCAAGGTGGGTTCTTTTAAGGTTGAACTCCAGGAATAGATTCAGTAATTAACTACATATTTCACTAATCCAAGGGACCGTACAGAGTGTTTTCTGTGCGGTCTTTTCTTTGTTGTTAAAGGGTGCTGACGGTGTTTACCAGACCGATGCGGGTATTGTTCACTTTCACATGATGCTCTTGAATGATGCGACGCAAATCACGATTTTTCAGTCGATATTTCGTAATCATTTTCTGAAGCTGCTCCAACTGTGAGTCGTAGATAGATTTCATAAACTCATACAACACCGTTGTCACCTCTTGCTGGAGGTCGGAGTTGTGATTTTCGGCCTTTCTTTGCTTCTCTTTCTCAATCAGTCGCTGACGGAAGTCTTCGCTGATATTTTCAGGCAGGGTTCTGTTTTTCGTAAAGAAGGCGCTGACCACCCCGTCGTTCTGACAGAGCGAATAGACCACGTCTCTCACCGCTTTGTCGGGATGATTGGCAAGGAGAGTCACGATGTTTTCGTTCCGCTCCCCTCTTTGTTTCATGATGTCAATCATCATGCCGAAGCAGCTATCGGTTTTGAAAAGACAACTCTCATAAACCGCTTTTATTTGCGAAAGCACTTGAAGTTTGCTTTTCATTTCCTTCTGTTGTTTAGACAACTCCGAAGGGTCGACATCCTCCGACTGCTCCATCTCCGTCATCTGCTCCGTGAGCGTAGCCATCTCTTGGTCGACAGCCACCACGAAGTTGTTCAATTCTTTTTCGCAGGCGTCGAGGTTGTTCAACAGAAACTCATGAACACTCACCTCTCTTTCGCCGTCAGAGAAAATCGGGATATGAAAATTCCATGTCAACACTCTCAGCAGATTGGTCTCCATAGCGGTCAGCGGACGAAGCGTGGAGAGTGTCTTGCCCGCAATCACTTCTTTCGAAGGTTGTGGGTCAAGGTTTTCTATCTGCTGCAGGGATGTTTTTTTCAATCGTTGCTTTGAGAAGTCGGATATAGATGTTCGCACCTCTATAGGTTGAATACCAATCTTCAAAGCGATGCCTATGCAAGCTTGAGCCAATTGGTCGCGCCAGGCGATATCTTCAACCGACGCTATCATCAGTTCTATATTCTGTAGCACAGAGAAGAACTCTTCGTCGTCTTCGTTCATCCTCTCTTCGTTGAACTTATAGATGACGTCGACGATGTTGGAGGTATTGGCAGCGAAGTAGTCCAACAACTCTTCGTTGGATTTGCCTTGACAGAAACTGTCGGGATCTTCTCCCTCGGGCAGCAAGACTGCTTCTACATGCATACCACCTTCAATCAGGAGTTTGATGGCTTTCTGCATCGCATTTCTACCCGCACTATCGCCATCGTACATCAAGATGACATTGTTGGTAAACCGACGAATCAACTGCACCTGATTGGGTGTCAACGCCGTTCCCAAAGAGGCAATACAGTTGGTGATGCCATGACAATGCAACGACACTGCGTCGGCATTGCCTTCAACAAGAACACAGAAGTTGTTGGCAATGATAGATTCCTTTGCCTGATATAATCCAAACAGGTTGTCGCCCTTGATATAAACTGCGGGAGCAAATCCTTCGGTCACCTCCGGATAGCCTGTGTTGACATATTTTCTATAGGTTCCTTCCTTGGCTTCCTCCTTACTTTTTAAGGTGCGGGCGGAAAAGGCAATGACGTCACCTGCCACATTATATACTGGGAAGACCACGCGACCGTGGAACGGACCGACGTTGTTTTTGGAATACATCAAAAACGAGCGGATGAGCAGTTCGTCGGAAAAGCGATTGGGCTCAAGCGACTGATAGAAACCATTGGCAGGGGTGTCGATGTCGTAACCCAAGCCAAAGGAGCGGATGATGTCGTCGGTAAAGTGACGTTTTTCGTCGTAATACGACATACCTACACTTTCTCCCTCTTCTGTCTCGCGCAGTGTGCGGATAAAGTATTGCTCAGCGGCGCGGTTGGCCTCAAAGAGGGTGAAGTTGCAGTCTTTTTCGTCAAGCACCTGACGGAAGTCGACCTCTGTCAAGTTGAAGTGCAACCCCAGCCAAGCGATAGTCTCGTTGTAGGAGAGATGGAGCACTTGCATTAGAAACTCCGTCACGCCGCCACGACAGCCGCATTTGGAGCAATGATACATCTGCCGTTGAGGCGACACTACCAAAAAATCTCCGGGACCTACGTGGAACGGACACGTCCCGACATAGTCGTTGCCCGCAGGTTTCAGACAGACAAACTGCGAAACGACGGCTACGATGTCGACGTGTTCAAGGACATATTCTATGATTTCTTCGTTGGTCATCCGTTGGCTTTGAGTCGTGAGTTAATGGCGTCTTTGGAGAGTTCCAATTTCATTGAGAGCTTGTGTACATACATGCTCTTTTTGTCGGTCACCACGTTCAGCAGCGGCACGATGTGTTCCAAAATCTCTTCGGCACTTTGTCCGTCGTAGTGTTGGATAATCGCATCGATAAACGACATCTGATTCTCCTCAACGTATGCTTTCACTTCGTCGGCAGTAGTGTTGCGCAGGTATTCCAACACGGTTCCTGAAGGAGGGAACACCACTTTAACAATCAGCTTGGCAGCCAGGAGTGCGGTCAAGTCGGTCAGCAAGGAGTCGATATCGCTCTCCGGATAGAAGAGGATGAAGCGGTCGTCTTCGTGGGCGTGGCGACGAAGGAAGTGGTCGTTGATGCTCTGACCAGCAGTGGCCACCACGTGATATTCCTTCTCGTCCAATCCTACTTGTCGCACTCGGAGCAACTCCTCTACGGAACGAACCATCACATGCGACCTCGTGAGTCGTTGTCTATCAAGTTCGTAGTAGCCAAAGAAGTCGGAGAGCGGTTTGTAGAGTATCGAGGCTGGCATCTTCTCCATGGTATGGTTTTCGTCCAGACGCATGGGGAGAAGCGTGATGGTGTTGTGGGCATTGTTACGCAAGGGGAAGAGAACACATCCGGGATAGGCATCGCGAAGCATGTCGTCTTCTTTCGTTATCAGTCCCAGCTCTTGAACCAACTGGAGGTCATATCCCTCTGCCTTCAGTGCTGTCAGGAAGAGATCGTGGTTTTCAGACATAGGCCAAAAACCAAGATGGTAGTCAGCCATCTGGTTTTCGGTCATGCCTAAGTCGTTGAGGAGAAAAGATTTTGCCAACGAGTCGTCGGTCTCAAGCAGTTGCGTCTCAAACCATTTCGTGGCCCACTGCATAATCTGCACAGCAGCTTCGCGACGTTTCTGCCTTTCGATATCTTCTTCGGTTCTTTCTCTCTCCTCTACGGGAATATTGTATTTCTGCGCCAGCCAAACCAAGGCATCTACGAAACTCAGTCCTTTGTTTTTCATGACAAAGGTGATGACATCGCCCGACACGCCACAGCCAAAGCATTTGAAAAATCCTTTAGACGGAGTGACGTGAAACGATGGGGTGCGTTCGTTATGAAACGGACACAAGCCTTTGAAGGAGCTGCCGTTGCGCTTGAGTTGCACAACTTCGCCTATCACTTCTTCAATGCGGGCTGTTTCTTTGATGCGTTGTTTGGTCTCGTCAGAAATCATAATCTTTTCTTAGAAAATTCGGAGTCGGAGTACATCTCGTTGATGAGGTCGGCGTAGTTCTGCTGAATGACGGCGCGACGAATCTTCAGCGTCGAGGTCAGCTCGCCCGACTCAATGGAGAAGGCTTTCTTGATGAGACGGAAGCGTTTGATGCGCTCGAAAGAGGCAAACTCTTTCTGGTTCTCTTCAATACGAGCTGCAATCATCTCGTTGATTTTCGGATGAGTCAGGAGGTCTTCAATGCGGCTGTAACTGATGTTCTGCTCTTCGGCATACGCTTTAAGGGCGTCGTGGGAAGGGGCAATGATGGCTGTTACGAAGTTGCGGTTGTTGCCAATCACGGCAATCTGCTCGATGTACTTGTCGGCACCTAATTTCGTCTCTATCAGCTGTGGCGAGATATATTTGCCGTTGGAGGTCTTGAAGAGGTCTTTGATGCGGTCGGTGAAATAGAGGATCTTGCCTTCCAGTTTACCAGCGTCACCAGTGCGGAAGAATCCGTCTTCGGTGAAGGCGGCTGCCGTCTCTTCTGGTTTGTTGTAATATCCGATGGTGACGGTCTTGCCTTTCACCTGAATCTCGTCGTCTTCGCCGATGCGCACCTGGATGTCAGGCATCAACTCACCGATGGAGCCGAAGGTATAGCGTTTGTATGGGTAGCAGCAAACGGTGGCTGTGGTCTCCGACAAACCGTAGCCGTAACAGATTGGGATGCCGAGGCTACGGAAGAATTTGATGAGCTCTTCGTCCATGGCAGCACCTGCCACAGGGAACAGTATGCCGTTGTCGATGCCGATGACTTTACGCAGTTTGCTGAACACTACTTTGTCGGCCAACTGATAACGCATCCACAGTAGCGGAGAGGCGTGTTTGCCGACACGGATGGAGTCGACGTTGTAGGTCTTGCCTACGTCGATGGCCCAGGTGACTACGCCTTTCATAAAAGGCGAGAAGGTGTTGATTTTCTCTTTGACGCCGATGGCAACTTTCTCCCAGAAACGGGGCACGTTGCACATCATCTTAGGCTTCACCTAAGGAAGCATCCTGGTGATTTCGCTCGGACGGCGGTTGAGATAGACTTTGGTGTTTTTGAACATGCAGAAATAGGTCCAGCCACGTTCAAAGATATGCGACAGAGGCAAGAAGGCCAACGAGGTATTGTTCTTTGGCATCTTGATTCTGATGTCATGGATACGCATGCACTCCTGCAAGGCAGAATGGAGCAGCATGGCGCCTTTCGGATTACCCGTGGTTCCAGAGGTGTACATGATGATAGCCAAGTCGTCGGCTTGCGCAGCCTTTTGGCGCTCACGCACAATCTTCTCGTTTTCTTCGGTTTGTCCTTCTTGGAAAAACTCAGTAAAATAGCAAGCTTTCGCGCAATTCTTCAGGTCTGTCTTAGGGTCGTAGACCACCACTCTAAGCAACGAGGGCATGTGGTCGATCACCTTCATCACATTGTCGTACTGCTGTTGTTCGCCGACAAACAAGACTTTCATCTGGCTGTCGTTGACGCAGTACTCAATCTGTTCCGGTGACAGTGTGGCATACAGAGGAACGGATACGGCACGGTTAGCATAGTTGGCGAAGTCGCTCATGAGGCATTCAGGCATGTTTTGTGAGCAGATACCCACTCTGTCATGTTCCTCAACGCCCATATTGACCAGCGCCTTGGCTGTAGCCATCACACGGTCGGCGAGTTCGCCCCATGTGATTCCCTTCCACGTCGACAAGAGTTCATCGCGGAAATATAGGATATGGTGTTTTGCAAGACGTTTTGCCTTTTCAAACACCAAGGTTGAAAAATGAAATTGACTCATAATGTTGAGTTTAATATATATTTAGACAGGACACTATTGTCCCTAATTTATCATGGTACAAAGATAGTGCAAACCGAGCGGAATACAAAAAAAAACGTAGTTTATTTTTTTGTATTTCCGAGGTGCCGCCTATCTTGCGAAGAAAATAGTGCAAGGTGAGCGAAATACAAAATAAATATCAATTTATTTTTATTTCCGAACCGCATCCTATCTTGCTAAGAAAGATAGTGCAAACCGAGCGGAATACAAAATAAAAACATAGTTTATTTTTTTGTATTTCCGAGGTGCAGCCTATCTTGCGAAGAAAGATAGTGAAAGTTGTACCTTTGAAGCAGCGAGAGCAGAACCAAGCTTGCTTAGGTTATGCCGAGTCGCGCCTAAGGTGTGAAACAGCGGAATACAAAATAAAAACGTAGTTTATTTTTTAGGATTTGATAACCCAGGCTTCGACGAGGTCCGCCTATCTTCTATAAAGAAACATTTTTCCAGAGAATTTCAACACATCACCCTCGCTCTTGCATCATTTTTCTCTCCAAATCCCTCTCCCAAACATTCCACCAACCTCTTCCCTCACAAAAACCTCCGAAACACAGTTTTTACATCTTGCTAAATCATCTTGCAGACCTTGCGAAGTCCAATAACATTTTGTTGTACCACATCGTGAACTCTGCGAGACACAATAACATTTTGTTGTACCACCTCGTAAGTTCTGCGAGGCGCAATAACATTTTGTTGCACCACCTCGTAAGTTTTACGAGACGCAATAACATTTTATTGAAACATCATAAAAGCCCTGCCATGCCACTAAATATTTTCTGAAAACACTCTAATACAAACAAACAAAAAAACGCCAGGCAGCGAAATGCTGCCCGGCGCATTATTTAGCGAAATATTCTAAGACGATGGATTAGAACAATTTCTCCAAACGTTCGCGGATGGCTTGGATGAATTGTTTGCTGGTAACGCCTTGTACTTTTACACCTGGCTCTACGAGGTTTACGAGATCTTTGGTCATCAAGCCGTCAGCGAGGGTTTGATAGCAAGCTTTCTCGAGTTTGTCGGCATAGGCAACGAGGTCGTTGAGGCCGTCGAGCTGACCGCGTTTGCGGAATGCGCCGATCCAAGCGAAGATGGTAGCCATTGGGTTGGTTGAGGTCTCTTCGCCTTTGAGGTGTTTGTAGTAGTGTTTGGTTACGGTGCCGTGAGCAGCTTCGTACTCGGTGGTGCCGTCTGGAGCAACGAGAACAGAAGTCATCATAGCCAATGAACCGAAGGCTGTTGATACCATGTCAGACATTACGTCGCCATCGTAGTTCTTACAAGCCCAGATGAAGCCACCTTTGCTGCGGATTACGCGAGCAACAGCGTCGTCGATGAGGGTGTAGAAGTATTCGATGCCGAGTTCGTTGAATTTAGCTTCGTAGTTAACGAATTCCTCTTCGAACACTTTCTTGAACTCGCCGTCGTAAACTTTAGCGATGGTGTCTTTGGTGCTGAACCAGAGGTCTTGTTTGGTATCGATAGCGTATTGGAAGCAAGCTTTAGCGAAAGAGCGGATTGATTTCTCTTTGTTGTGAGCGCCTTGCCATACTGCTGGACCGTCAACTTTTTGTACGGTGATGGTTTTCTCCTCGCCGCTCTCGCCTTTGAAGGTCATGGTGCAAGTACCAGGCTCGGTGGTGTACATGTCTACGCTTTTGTAAACGTCGCCATAGGCGTGACGAGCGATGGTGATAGGAGCTTCCCAGTTTTTAACGACTGGTTTGATGGTTGGGATGGTGATAGGTGCACGGAATACGGTACCGTCGAGGATTGAACGGATGGTGCCGTTTGGTGATTTCCACATCTCGGTGAGTTGTGGATACTCTTCCATACGCTGTTTGTTAGGAGTGATGGTAGCGCATTTTACAGCAACACCATATTTCTTGGTAGCGTTGGCAGAATCAACGGTTACTTGGTCTTTGGTCTCGTTGCGGTGGAGAAGACCGAGGTCGTAGTATTCTGTTTTCAAGTCAACGAAAGGAAGAATGAGTTCGTCCTTGATCATTTGCCAGAGGATTCTGGTCATTTCGTCGCCATCCATCTCTACCAATGGAGTGGTCATTTTGATTTTTTCCATGTGTGTATTTGTTGTTAATGCTCCCCGAGGCGGACCTCAGGGAGCGTGATGAAAGAATCTATTGAGGAATTATTTTTTGCGGTTTTGAGCAGCGTAGAAGTTCATCAAGCAACCCTCTGAGAGGATTTCTTTCTCCTCGTTGGTGAGACCTTTGACGTGGAGTTGGATGTCGTGAACGCCGTTGGCTGTGATTACCTTACCCATGATGTCTTCAACACCGTCGCGGATATCCTCGTGATGGGCAAGGACTCTGACTACATCAACACCATCAAGGAGAAGGAGCAGATTATATCACTGAAGACCGGCAACGGAGAGGTGGACGAGAAATCGGCTGGCCAGATCAACGACGACATCAACGCCATCTACGACCTTATGCTCAAGAACAAGCAGACTATCAAGGATCTGAATGCCAAGCTGCAGCAGACAGGCCTCAAGAACAGCGAGATGACCAAGACCATAAAGCTGCTTACCGAGCAGATGGAAGCCAAGGACAAGGAGCTGGGCACGCTCAGGGAGCAGCTGGAGCGCATGAATGTTGTGGTGGCCGGCCTCGATGTACTTCTTGGCATTATCCCATGCGCCGCCGGCGTTGGCCATGAAGATAGCCATCAGGAAACCGGTCACAGTAGCGCCGGCCAGCAGGCCCACAACACCCTTGAAGCCAAGTACCATACCCACAACAATGGGAGTCACCACAGCGATTACGGTAGGCAGCACCATTTCCTTCAAAGAAGCCTTGGTGCACAGGTCAACGCAGCGTGCGTAGTCGGGATCGGCCTTGCCGTCCATCAGACCGAGGATTTCCTTGAACTGACGGCGCACCTCGATAACCACGCTCTGTGCGGCACGGCCCACGGAGTTCATGGTCAGTGCTGCGAACA
Source organism: uncultured Porphyromonadaceae bacterium (assembly GCA_937898265.1). Lineage (GTDB taxonomy): Bacteria > Bacteroidota > Bacteroidia > Bacteroidales > Paludibacteraceae > HGM05398. The sequence continues at coordinate 992 of CALEJM010000144.1, read as the reverse complement.
CGAAGGGCAGGCAGGCACCGATGAACAGGCCGACCAGCACCACAGGATTCATCAGGGAGAAATCGTTGAAGGTCACATTTGCACCGCCGACTTCCTTCACCTTCTCGATGTAGGAGGCCATCAGTGCCAGAGCGGTCAGCGCAGCAGAACCAATGGCAAAACCCTTACCGGTAGCGGCAGTGGTATTACCCAAGGAATCCAATGCGTCGGTGCGCTGACGGACTTCGGGATCAAGGCCGGCCATCTCGGCGATACCGCCGGCGTTATCGGCCACAGGACCGTAAGCGTCAGTTGCCAGCGTGATGCCCAAGGTGGACAGCATACCAACAGCAGCCAGTGCGATGCCGTACAGGCCCATGCCGGGATTGGCAGCGCCGCCGGACAGGAAGTAAGCCAGCAGGATGCAGATTGCCACGATCACGATGGGCAGTGCGGTGGACAGCATGCCCAAGCCCAGACCGCCGATGATGATGGTGGCGGAGCCTGTCACGGACTTGCCGGACAGTTCCTGTGTGGGTTTATATGTATCGGAAGTGTAATACTCGGTTGCCTTACCGATCAGCACACCGGCCAGCAGACCGGCGAGGATCGCCACATACAGTCCCCAATGATCCAGACCCAGCAGAGCCCAGACCAGGAAGAACGAGATCACAGCAATCAGAATGGCGGACAGGTTGGTACCGCGGCTCAAAGCCTTCAGCAGCGTACGCTGGTCGGCATTTTCCTCGGTACGCACAAAGAATGTACCAATGATGGAGCAGATGATGCCCACTGCTGCCATAGCCATGGGAATAGCCATTGCCTTGAATGCCTGATCGGCGAAGGCGGCAACGCCCAAAGCGGATGCGGAAATAATAGAACCGACATAGGACTCATACAGGTCGGCGCCCATACCGGCCACATCGCCCACGTTGTCGCCCACGTTATCGGCGATAACAGCGGGGTTACGGGGGTCATCCTCGGGGATACCGGCTTCCACCTTACCCACCAGG
>CALEJM010000143.1 GCA_937898265.1 uncultured Porphyromonadaceae bacterium | reverse complement strand
TTTGCCAACATGCTCAACTACCCAGTTGCAGACTTCGCCCGACTTTCCTGTACAGCCCAGCACCCCTGCGACCTCGGTACCCGTTGCACCGTCTTCATGAACTCCAAGGTGAAACAGGCAATGCGTGAGGGAGCAGAAGTGGCCGATATTGCCGCTGGTTTTAGCTATTCGGTGGTGAAGAACTGTTTGTTTAAGGTGTTGAAACTAAAGAACGTCAGCGAATTGGGCGAGCATATCGTTGTTCAAGGCGGCACGTTCCGAAACCACTCCATCGTAAGGGCGTTGGAGTCTATGACTGGCTGCAACGTCTCCTTCTCCGACCTCCCCGAACTTATGGGTGCCTACGGAGCGGCGTTGTATGCGCTTCGTTGCGGTGGAGTGAACACTCTTCGACTTGATAATATATTGAAAGCCAATAACTACGATTCGGAGTTTATCACCTGTAAAGGCTGCGACAACCATTGTCACGTCAAGGCCTTCCACTTTGCCAACAGCAAGACCTTCTACTCAGGCAACAACTGCGAGAAGATCTATTCGAACCTCTCCGACTCCAACTATAAAGGTGTCAACCTCTTTGCAGAAAAACGTCATCTCCTTTTTGACCGCACCACCAAAACTACAACTGTCAATTCCGAGCTCCCAACCATCGGCATTCCGCGTGCGTTGGGTATCTACGAGAATTTCCCCTTCTGGCACACGTTGTTTACGGAGTGTGGCATCAAGGTCGTGCTCTCACAACAGTCTGCCAACCAATTATACGTCAAGGGAATCCGCAGCATCATGTCCGATAACATCTGCTTCCCGGCTAAGTTGATGCATGGTCACGTGATGAACCTCATTGAACGTAAGGTAGACCGTATCTTCTACCCCTATGTTGTCTTTGAGCAGAAAGAAGACGAGCAAGCGCGCAACAGTTTCAACTGTCCAGTGGTCAGCGGCTACTCCGACGTCCTGAAGAGTTCGATGGACACAGCCAAGAACTACGGTATCCCATTGGATGCTCCTGTCGTCACCTTTAAAGACGAGGACCTCTTGCGCAAGAGCTGTCGTGAGTATCTCCTTTCGCTCGGCGTTAGTAAGAGCGTCGTGACCCAAGCCATCGACCGTGCTATCGCGGCTCAGTCCAACTACCGCACAGCACTGATACAGCGTAATATAGAAGTGCTTGAGCAAGCGAAACATGATAATCGTATGGTCATCCTTTTGGCAGCCCGTCCTTACCACGTTGATCCGCTCATCGAGCATAAGATATCGCAGGCGATTGCTGATATGGGCGTAGATGTCATCACGGAAAATATCGCCACTCAACTTGGTGATGGTGTTTTCGATGAGTTGCGCTTTGTGAGTCAGTGGACCTATCCGAACCGCATCTTCAAAGCTGCTTACTTCGTTGGAAATGAGACCTATGATAACCTGCACTTGGTGGAGCTCACCAGTTTCGGTTGCGGTCCAGACGCCTTTATCATCGACGAGGTAAACCGCATCCTCTCGCTCTATCATAAAAACCTCACACTGTTGAAGATAGACGACGTCAACAACATTGGTTCGCTGCGATTGCGTATCCGTTCGCTCATTGAGAGCGTTCGTTTGGGGTCCGCCAACCCTTCTGTGAAACTCCCCAAACGTCAGGACGAAACCACGAAAGTGTTTACCGACAGCGACCGCACCCGAACCATCCTTGCCCCTTATTTTGCGGAGGGATATTCAGAGTTTGTACCAAGTCTGTTCAAACTGGCAGGCTATAAACTCATCAACCTCCCGTTGGGTTGTCAGGCTGATGCCGAGATGGGACTTCGCTACGCCAACAACGACGTCTGCTATCCTGCCACCATCGTCATCGGTTCTATCATGAACGCCCTTCGAAGCGGTAAGTACGATTTGGATAACACCGCAGTCATCGTAACGCAGACAGGCGGACAGTGTCGTGCTACCAACTACCACTCGCTCATCCAGAACGCTGTGGTGGCAGGCGGTTTCAAGCAAGTGCCAGTCCTCTCGTTGGCTACGGGCGACGGATTGGAGAACAACCAGCCTGGCTTCGTCATCGACTGGAAGAAACTCCTCATCCCGACCCTCTTCACCATGCTTTATGCCGACTGTCTCGCGAAACTCTACAACATCTCCGTTGTTCGAGAATTGCAGAAAGGTGCGGCAGCCAAACTTCGTGGCGCTTACTATGAGTCGGCCTTCTCGCTCATAGAGGCAGGCAAATCGCGTCAACTCCCCAACCTTTTGAAACAAGCAGTCAAGGATTTTTATAATATCATTGACCCTCATAAGCAGACCCCTATCATGGGCATGGTGGGCGAAATCTACGTGAAATACAACGCTTTTAGCAATAAATTCGTAATACCATGGCTCAACGAGCAAGGTATAGAAGTGGTTGCTCCATCGCTGTTCGACTTCTTCACCACCCGTTTTGCCAACCATCATATCAACACTCGGTTGAATATCAAGCATAACGGTATCTCAAGGCTGACCAACGACCTCATCTATAGCGTCTTGATGCGCGTGGCCCGTCGCTACGACCGAATCTGTCGCGACTTCCCTGGCTACGATCCCTTTGTCAGCATGTACACTCATGCCGAAGAGGCGTCGGAGATTGTCAATCTTGCCGGCGACTTCGGTGAGGGCTGGGGCATTCCGGCTGAATTTGCCCATTTAGCCAAACGTGGCATCCACAACGTCATCAGTCTGCAACCCTTTGGCTGCATTGCCAACCACATCATCTCCAAGGGTATAGAGAAGCAAGTGAAGAAGATTTACCCAGAGATGAACCTCCTGTTCTTGGACTTCGACAGTAGCACCTCAGAGGCCAATATCTTCAACCGTCTTCATTTCATGGTGGAGAACTGTCGCAAACAACAAAAATCTAATTGAACACCATGGAAAAAAAGACCGCAACAGAAGAACAGATTCTAAAGGCTGCAGAAGAGGTGTTTTTGGCCAAAGGTTTTAACGCAACATCTACTTCGGAGATAGCGCGTATTGTTGGTTGTAATCAGGCACTTGTGCACTATTACTATCGGACGAAAGAGAAACTTTTCGCACAGATTTTCACCAACAAAGTGAACACTATGCTGAGGGCTTTTCGCAATTTGACCAACCCTGAACTCACTTTCATTGAACGCATTACAAGTTATATTAGCGACTACTACGACTTCCTGATTGCCAATCCGCGTCTGCCGTTTTTCGTGCTCAACGAGTTGGTGATGAATGGGGAACGTCGCCGTTTCATTCGCGAAAACCTGATGACCGACGAGACCTTCCAACAAATCTACTATGCCTTCGACGCCTCTGTGCGCAATGCTGTGGATGAGGGTGTTATCCGTCAGATAGAACCGTTGGATCTCTTGATGACCATCGTCTCCATGGTGGTGTTTGTCTTCATCTCGCTTCCGGTTTATTGCGACTTGCTTGCCCTCTCGCCCGACGACAAGGAAGCCTATCTGAAACGTAAGAAAATTGAAGTGACCGATTTGATACTGAGTAGTATACAGCCGAAATAATACGGAAATGCAGACCCCTAACATAAAGGTCTGCATTTTTTATTTCTGTTGGGAGGCGGGGCTAAACCTTGACATGCAACTGGCGGTAGGTTTCCTTGAGCGACTCGTGGTCGTTGGTGATAATCAGTAGTTTGTCGCCCACATGAAGCGCTGTGTTGCCTTTTGGAATGAAATAACTGTTTTGACGACGGACCATCACGACCAGCGTGTTCTCGGGCAGCGAAAGATTCATCAGTTTGTTGCCGTTGTGGAGCACAGAGGGTTCAATCTCAATCTCGGTGGTGATAGATTTCAGTTCGTCGGAGAAGTCGACGTCGAAGTTCTTTACCTTCTTCACCACCTTGGGTTTCTGCAGCAGCTTCATCCATTTAGCCATGCTTGCCAACGACGTACCTTGAATCAGCAGCGACATCAAAGTGCAGAGAAACACAAGGTTAAACATCGTTCGCGCTTGCGGTACGTTGGCAGCCAAAGGGGTGATAGCAAGGATGATAGGCACGGCGCCACGCAGACCCACCCATGAGATGTAACCTTTGTCGCGGAGGGTGACTTTGCGGAAGGGGAGCAGAGTGGTCAAGACGGCTATCGGGCGGGCAATGAAAATCATGGCAAGACTGATAATCAGTCCGGGGATGGCAATCGGAATCAATTCGTGCGGATTGACCAGCAGACCAAGCACAAGGAACATCATCAGCTGCGACATCCATGCCAGTTCGTCGAAGAAGTTGAGCGACGAGCGTTTGTGGATGAACTTCGCGTTGCCCATCACCAGACCGGCGATGTAGATGGCGAGGTAGCTGTTGCCGCGAATCAGGAAGGTGAATGAGAAGATGAACAGACAGAACGTCAGCACCAGGATAGGGTAGAGCTCGTCGTTGTCAATCTTGATGTGGTTGATAACCCAGACAGCCACCTTGCCGATGATGAAACCAACTGCCACACCGATAACCAACTGTTGCATAAGCGTTAACGAGATACTCCAGAAATCAACACCAAGGGGATGGACCGACACTTGAGTCAGCGTGGCAACGAGGATATAGGCAAGCGGGTCGTTGCTGCCGCTCTCCAACTCCAACATCGGACGCAGATTGTGCTTGAGGTTAAGTCCTTTGGAACGAAGTATGGAAAACACTGAAGAAGAGTCGGTTGACGACATCGTAGAGGCGAGTAGCAGAGAGGTCAGGAGGGTGAACTCCGCCGTCGGCATCTGCCAACGCATGATGCCCCAGATGAGCAGACCGCTGACCAAAGCCGTCAGCACCACGCCGACTGTGGCGAGTGCGATACCTGGACCCATCACTGGTTTTACCTCTGAAATCTTGGTGTCGAGACCGCCTGAGAATAGGATGATGCAGAGAGCCACCGTACTGATTTTCTGCGCTAAACCGATGTCTTCAAACTGGATGCCGATGCCGTCGCTGCCGCAAAGCATGCCAACACCGAGAAAAAGCACCAAAGCCGGTACGCCGAAACGCGAAGAAGCCTTACCCGCCAAGATACTCAAGAAAAAGAGCAGCGAGATTACGAACAGCAATATCTCAAGACTAAAATCCATAATTCATTTCGTTGGTTAACCAAGATGTCGTCGGAAAACGACCCACAAATATACTACTTTTCTATGGACTATCGGTAAGCATCGTAGCTAAACTATCCGCAAGGGGGTAGAAAAAGGTGCGAAAGGGTGGTTTTGGCTCAAAAAATCGGAATGGAATTACCCAAAAACAGATTCCTAACGCCGAAAATCAAATAGTATTTTGTAGTCGGCAAGTAAAAACAGATGTCGCCAAATGGAATCTTAGATTCGAGAAAGCCTGTAGATTGCCACCAAACGGCGGCGATCAATCTTACGAGCCGACCGACTGCCGCCAAATGGAATCGCTTGGTGCGGAAATAAAAATTGACGTAGCCGTTTGACTGTCGTTGGTCAGATTTCCCGATTCCGAAAAACCATTTCGCGGCAGCCCACAATGAAATCTGATTCTCTCTTTCCAAAAATTTTCATCCCAATATTAAATATATATAGTGCCTAAAAAACGAAATCTTTGCCCCCAAACGAGACCCAACGCGAAAAATAATCAGTTACGATGATGGCAATTCAGTAAAAAGTATTATATTTGCACGCTGAATAATAGGCGAATTGCCGAGACGCGTCTGGAAACGGACTCGCCTCCTATTTGTCTGTATTATACGTGCTTATCTCAATCTGTCGAGGCGGTGGTCGCGGCAGAGCGAGTGTAGTGTATGCGCAAGAATAATAAATAAACACGATAAAACAAACACTAATTTATCAACATGCAAAACAAAGGCTTTGTAAGATTGATAGCAGTTGCCTTGACGCTGATCTGCTTATTCTACCTGTCTTTCAGTATGGTTACCGGCCATTACAACAGAAAGGCAAACGAATATGCTAACGGCAGCAACGAGCTATACTACAGGTACATGGACTCTCTCTCAAGCAACAAAGTGTGGTTGGGCTACACTTTGAAAGAGTGCCGCGAGAAAGAACTCAACCTTGGTCTTGACCTCAAGGGCGGTATGAACGTAACCCTCGAGGGGTCAGTAGTGGACATCGTTCGTGCCCTCTCTGATTACAACACAAACGACAACTTCAACAATGCATTGCTCGCAGCCCGCAATCGTCAAAAACAAAGCGGTGCCGACTTCCTCGACCTCTTTCAAGAAGAGTTTGAGAAACAAGATGCCAATGCAAAACTTTCAACTATCTTCAGCACACTCGCCCTCAAAGACAAGGTTCAGCTCAGCTCAACCAACGAAGAGGTAGTCAAAGTGCTCCGCACAGAAGTTGAAGCCGCTATCGATAACTCATTCAACGTATTGCGTTCACGTATCGACCGCTTCGGTGTTGTTCAACCAAACATCCAGAAACTCGATATCGAAGGTCGTATCCTCGTTGAACTCCCTGGCATCAAAGAACCAGAACGTGTTCGTAAACTTCTCCAAGGCTCAGCTAACCTTGAGTTCTGGGAGACCTACGACGCTGCTGAACTCGCCGACGTAATCTACGCTGCCAACAACGTATTGCGTGACGTAGAAAAAGGTGCTGCCGTTATCGAAGACGCTGCAGAAGAAACAGCCGAAGAAGCTGAAGTAGCAGAAGAGACCCCAGCATTGGACGAAGCAGTGGCTGCCGCCGTTGCCGAAGCAACTGCCGACGAGGCTGCTGCCGAAGAAGAGGCTGTTGAAGAAACTGCTGCCGAAGACGTTGACCTTGAAAACGCTGCCAACAACCCACTCATCTCACTCTTGAACATGACTCCTTCAGGTCGCGG
>CALEJM010000142.1 GCA_937898265.1 uncultured Porphyromonadaceae bacterium | reverse complement strand
CCACATCTGGCTTCGGCGGCATCCTCCTCTCACCAGTCAAGATGAACCTCTCCAACGGTTGGCAACACCTTGACTACATGGTCACTGTGACCGACACCACCAGCTACAACCTCGTGTTCTACTGGCGTAACGACGGCTCAATCGGCACACAGCCAGGCGCCGTTGTCGACAACGTCACCATTGAGACCTACAACTGCACCTCACCAACCGCCATCGCCACTGGCACACCAACCGCCAACGGCACCACCCTCAGCTGGACACCAGGCGCTGAGACCCAATGGCAAGTTCAGGTGATGCAAGGTGCCAACGTCGTGCTCGACACCGTAGTGACCACCACCTCGCTCCTCGTTGACAACCTCCCTGCCAACACCGCCTTCACCGCTCGCGTACGTGGTCTCTGCTCAGCCACCGACTTCGGCTGGTGGACCAGCGGACAATTCACAACCGCTTGCGACGACATCCGCACCCTCCCATACTCCGAGGACTTCCAGAGCTACGGCACAGGCACCAATGCCAAACCAAACTGCTGGACCTACACCCAACAATACAGCTCTTATCCTTACGTTCCTACCACAGCCTACAACCACACACCTAACGCAGGCACCACCGGTTCGTTCTACTTCTACGCAACCACCTCTGCCAGCAACTGTGTGGCTCTCCCACGTCTCTCCGTGCCAGGCAAGACCATCCAGGACGTACAGATGAGCTTCTACATGCTCGTCACCACATTGACCTACAGCATGACCGTTGGTGTGATGACCGACCCAACCGACTTCTCAACCTTCTCACCGGTACAGTCATTCACCTGTGACGCCACCTCGTCTACCACCAACCAAAACTGGAAGTACATCGAGCTCGACTTCACCAACTACACCGGCAACGGACAATACATCGCCTTCTACGACGGTACACGCGGCGCAGCCAACTACGTCTACATCGACGACATCCTCGTTGAGTTGATTCCAACCTGTCCTCGTCCAAAGAGCGTCGTTCTTGACGGCACCACCGAGAACAGCGTCACCGTCTCCTTCCAAGGCAACACAGGCGCCACCTTCGAAGCTGTGGTTGTAAACCGTGGCAACGAAATCAACGCCAACAACATCGTAGCCTCAGCCACCTCAACCACCAACACCATCACCGTTCGTGGCTTGAATCCGCTCACCAACTACGACTGCTACGTGCGCTCACAATGCAACGACACTCTCTTCAGCAACTGGAGTATGGTGACCTTCCAAACCGACACCCTTGTGCCGCATATCCCAGACAATCCGGACACACTCGGAATTGAGGAACTCGCTCTGAAGGATTTAAAAGTCTTCCCCAACCCTACTCGAGACATCGTTCACTGTGTTGCATCTTTTCCCATTGAGCACATTGCCGTTTTTGACGTCTTCGGCAGAAAAATGATGGAAACCGATGAAGACAGCATCAATCTGAACGGCTTGTCAAATGGTCTTTACATTTTAAAAATCAACCACAGTATCCAAAGGAAAATAGAGAGACGTTAGATGAACGAAGCCACTAAGGATTTCATACAGGCACACGAAAGTGACGACGTGCGGCAAGTAGCCTTGCAAGGATGCAAGGACCCTGCTGTAGATTTTCCACTTGCGCTTCGACAGATTGAAGGACGGCAGAAAGCCAAAGACAAGTTGCCCGAGTTCTTTGCCCGCCCCGACATCCTGTATCCGGCATCTATATCCCTGGAACAATGTTCCTCATCAGAAACTGCCCACTACAAAGCAGCGTTGCTCCAAGGTCGTGACTTTGCAGACCTCACG
>CALEJM010000141.1 GCA_937898265.1 uncultured Porphyromonadaceae bacterium | reverse complement strand
CAAGTTTGTGAGTGGAGATAAGTCGAGTCCAAGTCTCCTTCTTGTCTTCACCCTTCGACAAAGCCACCTCCCAGGTGTCTGGAATAGAGAGCTCGCGGTTGGCAATTTTCCGAAACAACTCTTGCTCAGCCTCGTTTCTTGCTTTAGGGTGAGCCAGAAACATCACATCGCGTAGTTTAATTTCGGCATTGCGGTCGTACTTCGCAAACTGATATTCATCGAAATTGTGAAATGCTTCAGCAAGACCAATTCTTGCCTGTTTACAAACGGTGCACTTGCCTTTTGACCAGTATAAAGCCAGAAAGTCAGTCAACATGTCGGCACGTGTGATGATTCTTGGCAGAAGTTTGCCCACTAAAGATTTATGTCCTTCGTGACGGCACATCTCCGCTGCTATAAACAAGGGCGTATGACGAAGCTTTTGTTTCTCTCTTGCCTCAATAGCAAGATTGTAAACCTCCTCAGGTTGACAAAGGGGAATAAGTCTGGCAATCTCATCTGCCACACTTGCTCCATCCATGTAGGCGATATCTTCCCAAAGCAAGTTGGCAAGTGTAGCCCTTCTTAATAGATTGATGTTAGACTCTTTGGCAGCCAAAGCACCGAAACCGCCTGCCAATCTCTCGCTCTTGCTGTAGGTACCTTTGGTTGAAGGATTAAGTTTGCTCATAACTGAGTTTTGTGTTTTTATAATTGTTAATGAAAGGGGCAACTCTCGCATGGAACTCATTGTGAGGCGAACTTTGCTGATTTCGAAGAATTTCCATGCTACAGCACCCTGTGTGTGGCGGGAGTAGGACTCGAACCTACGAACTCCAGATTATGAGTCTGGAATGATACCACTTCACCATCCCGCAATGAAAAACAGGAGCAAAAGCGAATGCGGAGCGGGGTTTAGCAGATAATTCCCCTGTTGGTTTTACAGACCACTGACGCGAAGTATCCGCATTCTACGGCATCCTGTTATATTTATAAGGTAAGGCAACAGTCACGAAGGCTCATCAACTGCTCTACCCACTGAGCTACATTCCGAAGAATGGCAGGATTCGAACCTGCGACCCCTTGTACTCCAATTGCGAAGAAATCCTTCGTTACGGCACTTACCTTTTTAGTTTTCAAAGAACGTGTCTGAAATCGGGTGCAAAATTACATACACCCTACGCAGTCTTTTTGCGTAATGAAAAAAAGTGGCAAAAAATAACGAAAAAATCGTCTTTTTTTCTGACCACGCAAATAGGTTGCGTAAAACTTTAGTATTTTTGCAGCGCAAAAAGAAAATATGATTGATTATGCCGGCAAATAAGAATGCGTTGATTCGTTATAAGACGATTGATAACTGCTTGCGAAATCGTTACCGTCGTTGGACATTGGACGATTTGGTGGATGCCTGTTGTGAGGCTCTCTACGATTGTGAGGGTATCAGCAAGGGTGTCTCGGTGCGCACCGTTCAGGGTGATATCCAGATGATGCGCTCCGACAAACTAGGCTACAACGCCCCTATCGAGGTATACGACCACAAGTTCTACCGCTATGCCGACCCTGAATATAGCATTATGGATATGCCGCTGTCGCAGAACGATTATGAGGTGATGCAAGAGGCTGTGGATATGCTGAGGCAGCTGCAGGACTTTGACCAGTTTGCCGAGAAGGGCGGTGTGGTGAGTCGACTGCAAGACAAGTTGGCTATCTCACGCCACGACCGCAAACCAATCATCCATTTCGACAATGTGCCCAACCTCAAAGGCTTGAAACTGCTGAACCCGCTCTATAATTATATTGTGCGTAGGCAGACGCTCCGTATCATGTATCAGTCGTTCTCAGCCCAGAAACCACAGGAGTTCATCCTTTGCCCCTATCTGTTGAAGGAGTTTCGCAACCGTTGGTTTCTTTTTGGCGCCAAGGCTACTGATCTCGTGCTCTACAACCTCCCTTTGGACCGTATCGTAAGCGTAGAGCCTGTGGACATTCCCTTTCGTGAGAACCCCCGTTTTGATGCCGAACACTTTTTCGACGATGTGATTGGTGTAAGCAAAAACGTGACAAATAGAGCCCGTAAGGTCAAGTTCTGGGCGACCAAAGAACAAAGTCAGTATGTCATCACTAAACCGATTCACCCCTCGCAGAAACTCCTGAAGCAGAGCGAGACCGATGGCAGTTGCGTCTTCCAGATTGAGGTGGTTATCAACTTTGAGATGTATTCCGTCTTTATGAGCTATGGTCCTGGTTTGAAGGTCATCTCGCCGCGAATGGCAGTATGTTATATGCGTGATAAACTACGCGAGGCTGCCAACCTCTACGATCAGTTCGTCGGGGAGCTTCCCGATAGTGAATAACGAAAAAGCGTTAAGTTCCGAGGTGGAGCTCAACGCTTTTCTTTTATAGGGTTTTGATTCTTTTGAATCAACTGCATCTAACATAAAGTCTGTAAGCACCGTTTCCAGAATTCCATGCAACCCACGTGTTCTTGCCACAGTCTGTTCCGAAAGGAGGAAACATCCCAACGGTCTCAGAAATCTCATGTCCCCAAAGTTCGGAGAGGAGTCCACGTAACTCTGCCGGTTCGTGATAGCTGCCGTTGATTTCTGCGGTGATGCGAAGAGCCTCTTGCGACATCTTATGCATCAGCAGATGAGCCTCCGAGCCGTTCTCGACCGGCTT
>CALEJM010000140.1 GCA_937898265.1 uncultured Porphyromonadaceae bacterium | reverse complement strand
TTGAGTTATGATAACGGAGTTATCGCTATTGATCCGATGGGTGTCTTAGGCCCGAGAGCGTTTGAGTACGTAATTCAGTTTATAATCGGCAGGAGAAATCTCCGTGCTTGGCTCAACAATCAGACGACCTTGACCATCTACCACAGCCTTTGAATTATAGTAAACAACCTGTTGACCAGAAACCTCCACTACTCCATAGAAGGAGTATTCCCCTTTTTTGTCTGTAGGGGTGATTGTCAACGTACCGAAACGGTCAGGTTCCTCGCGACCAACCATGGCCATCATATCCTTGCCAAGCCACTCATCATCAACACCCAAGCTGTCTGTAGAAACCGTCAAGTCGTACTCACCGGCAAACACATCGTCTTTAGGGTTATTGTTACAAGCAACGAAGCCGAGCATCAATGCAACGGCAAAGGCGAGGGTCAAAATGTTTCTTTTCATATCGTATACTATATTTAATTATTCCTTTTCTGCAATAGTGGTCATGATGTAACCAAACAACATACTGCCGAGGTGCATATCCATCTGCACTTTAAAGGTCAGCACATTGTCAACAGGAGGGGCAATCTTACGGAACTTGAAGTCCACCGTCACGCCAGTCTCTTCCACTGTGGTGGTGCTGTTATTAAGCACGAGGTTCTTTTGAGCATCAAGTTTGCCAGTTGTTGAGAAGAGTTCCACAGTATCACCTTCATCAACAAGCGCACCAAATACGCTATAGATGTCACCAGTTTTAGAGATTGTCATCACGCCAAACATGTCGTCTTCGGCTTGTCCTGTCATTTGTGCATACTCTTCTGCAGAGAACCACTCCTCAAGACCATCAGTACTCAAACTGTCAGTTATCATTCTGAAGTTGTAATCACCAACGTATGGGTCTTCTACCACAGGATTGTTGTTACAGGATACTGCTCCAACCATTAAAGCGAGGAGCACTACCATCATTGAAAGATAATATTTTCTCATATCGTAATTCGTTTATTTTCTTTGCAAAGATACAATTCTTTTTCTAAAGAAACAACCTATCCGAGGGACGAAAAATCAACACTCAAAAAAACATGCCAAAAAGTAGAGAATACCAGAAAAATAGTGTAATTTTGCACCGATTTTTTGGTGACGGCTGTTGAAGTCCACAACAGTCTGAGAGGGAATCAGGTGAAAATCCTGAACAGTACCCGCTGCTGTAAGTTCCGCAAGAGACAATTCTTTGTCTCCCAAAAACTTGTAGAAAATCACTGCCACTGAAATTGTCTACGTTTCGGGAAGGCTCTACAAGGGAATAAGTCAGAAAACCTGCCGACAAAATCACAAAGAATAGCTTTCGGGAGTTAGAGCTAAAGTCTAAAAGTTCCTATGCGAATTCCGCAATTAGGTATAACTCCCCTACTTTTTTATTACTGCTGACCGTCAGCACGACCTTGCCAAATCGTCGTTGATGTCAGTCATAATCATCTATTGCTTTTCTGCCAAAAAGTAATGAAGTAGGGGTAAGGATCATAATTGGGAGGACGCAAAAACCCGCTATTCAACACCCGCCATTAGCATTGCGCAAAAAGCAAACTGTGTGCATATCAAGAAGACAGTCTGTCGTAAAGCCGCAAGAAATGGAGTAATTGTTTGTATGGGCCTTGCGCTTCAACAAGGTTATGTTGGAGCGCAAGGTTTTTTATTGAAAACGTAACAAACTAAAAATAAATTGCAAATGAAGAAATTATTACTCACGCTTGGTCTTGTTTTCATGACCATGACTTCTGTTTTTGCACAATCCAACCTCAATCCATCTCTTATTAGACATTGGCTTGGCACTGGTGCAAACGAAGCAATCCTTGTTGTCAACTGGTACAACGAAGCTATCGTAGCTTGGGGTTTCCGTTGGGACGACCCTAACGACGACTTCATGGTAGCTGATATGTTGGAGTATTTTGACGACAACCTCGCAGACTTCTCCTGCGACGGCTACTCAAGCGGTTTTATCAACGAGTTCGAATACTCAAACTCTTGCTTAAACCTTAGCAACCTTGCAGGCAACAATAGCGACGAAACTGGCTATTGGATGTATGCCGTCAACAACGTCATGGCACCTATGGGTGTTTCAGGTCAACACCTGTTAGATGGTGACGTTATCTATTGGGAATACCAAATCGACTGGTCACAATGGGGTGTATCTCTCGACCCTAATGCCATCGTGCTCTTCCCTGTTGACTTGACCACAACAGCAACCGTAAACATCACCGACTCTGTAGCATTCGGCAATGCTTACACTGCCAACGGCTTCAACATTGCTGCCAACGATATTCTCCTTGGCAACAACACATTCTCACGCAACAGCGTTCACACCGCTTGCACACAAGACACCGTTTACAACCTCACTCTCGTTGCATACAACGAATACGTAGCTCCAACACTTGACTTTGCCGACATCAACTGGTGGGTAGGTTCTGGCAGCAACGAAGCTATGCTCATCCTCGACTTCACCTTCGACAACGAAGCCGTTGCATTCGGTTTCCGTTGGAACGGTAATGCCACTGTTGCCGACATGCTCCAAGCTTATCTTGACTCATGCCAAGGCTTTGCATTCCCAGGTGTTGAGAACGGCTTCATCACCAGCATCTCTTACAACGACTCTATCAACGGCATCTACCACAACGATGCTGATGCTACTGTTCCAGGCTATTGGATGTATGCTCTCAACAACGGCTACGCTGACGCTGTAACTACCCAAGCCCTCACCGATGGCGACATCGTTTACTTCGAGTACCACACCGATATGAACAACTGGGATGTTATCATGCCATCCGACCTCGCTCCAGTTTATCCAACCCGTCCAGTACAAACTGGTTTGAACTATGCTACCAACTTCGACGTAACCCTCTCACCAGTTCCTGCTGTTGACATGCTCACCGTCAACGCCGACAAAGAGATGGCCAACATCGAAATCGTTGCCGCAAACGGTATGGTTGTTATCTCTGAGAGTCTCAACGCCAACAACGCTACCATCAATGTCAGCGCTCTCTCACAAGGTTTCTACCTCCTCCGCGCAACAATGACCGACGGCACACGTCAAGCAGCTCGCTTCATCAAGAAATAATCAGTTTCTTTGCTAAGAAACAAACGATATTTCTAAAACATAAAAGAGCAATATACGATGCCTCGAAGAGTTCATCTTCGGGGCATCTTTCTTTTCTCTTAAGAGGTGAAAACAGAAAGAAAAATAGTATATTTGCACCAGAATTAAAACTGCAGACAATGACATCCAAAAAACGGGCAAAGTCAGGAAGAAGAGGCATGATGATCATCACCACTATCATCATGTGCGCCCTCACCTATGCAGCCTACACCCATCGCTACGACATCAAGAAATGGCTTCGTGTCCAATGGAAAAGACAGACCACAACGGTCAGTTCCAACTACAATGGCATCGATGTCTCCAGCCATCAGAAAAAGATTGACTGGAAACGGGTAGCACAAGATGAAAACATCGAGTTTGTATACGTCAAACTCACCGAGGGAACCACCTACCAAGACCGCTTAGGTCAGGAGAACATCAGAGAGGCACGACGCGAAGGTCTGAACGTCGGAGCCTACCATTTCCTGACCACCAAGAGTTCTGCAAAAACACAATTCAGAAATTTCAAGAAACAATACTGCAAAGAGGCCAACCTCATTCCGATGCTCGACATAGAGGAACGCGGCAACTACCACGACAAAGAGTGGGTTGCCCTTGCCAAAGAGATGGCAGACCTGATGGAAGAGGAGTTTGGGGTAAAACCAATTATCTATACCACGCTGGCTCTCTACAACGGCATGCTCTACCCTACTTTCAAAGACTACATCATCTATATCGGATACTACGAAAAGGACCCACCCCATTTCAGAGGAGAGAAAACCCAATATCTTTGGCAATACTCAGACGTCTACACCATCCAGGGCATTGAAAAACCTGTGGACCAAGTGCGTTACGTCAACATGAGTCTCCAAGACCTCCTACTCCCTTAACACAACACTCAAGACAATGAACAATCTCGAACAGCAACATATTCGCATTGAGAATTTCAACTACGAATTACCCGATGAGCGCATCGCCAAATATCCACTTGAGGAACGCGACCAAAGTCAACTGCTCATCTGGGACGGCACAGCCCCACGTCACGAACATTTCTACGACCTCCCCTCGCTGCTTCACGCTGGCGACATCCTCGTCTACAACAACACAAAGGTGATTCAGGCACGTCTCCACTTTGCCAAAGAGACCGGTGCCCTCATCGAGATTTTCTGTCTCGAGCCTCACACGCCATCCAACTACGAGGAGGCTTTCTCTGCCACAGGTTCGGTGGTTTGGCAATGTATGGTGGGCAATCTCAAGAAATGGAAACAAGGCACGTTGTCAAGAAGTTTCTTCATCGGCAACATCAACGTCACACTGCATGCCGACTACGAACAGGAGATTGGCGGCATGTCACATCTCATCCGTTTCTCTTGGGAACAGACCAACTTTACCTTCGCACAGATTCTTGAAGCATGTGGCGAACTTCCTATCCCTCCCTACCTCAACCGTAATACAGAGGAAAAGGACAAAGAGACCTACCAAACGGTCTATTCCAAGATAAAAGGTAGTGTGGCTGCCCCGACAGCGGGACTTCATTTTACGGAGGAATTACTCGAAAGGCTCAGCAAAAAGGGAATAAACATCGGCTATGTGACTCTTCATGTCGGTCTCGGTACATTCAGACCGGTCAAGGCGGAAAATATAGAAGACCATGAGATGCATGCGGAATATTGCTCAATAGACAGAGAAACCGCTGATAT
>CALEJM010000139.1 GCA_937898265.1 uncultured Porphyromonadaceae bacterium | reverse complement strand
AAACGGATCGTTAAAAAGGCGAAATTACATTTAATGAAAACAAATGAATTTACGTTTTCTGAAATTTTCAGAAACCGCAAAACAGACTTTCCCGAACAAATTGCAAAGTAGCAGAAACGGTGTGGAAGAATAAACGGCTGGAGGTTCTGTCTGCAACAACGGTAAACTGTTAAGATAAAAATCTCCGTTCTTAGTTTGGTCTGTTGCAGAATTAATGATACCTTTGCTGCCGCAAACTAAGTGGTTGCGACCTCGTTCGCAGCAACAACAAATGAACAACCAAAATTTTATGAAGAGATGAAGAAGTTTTCTGAAATCTACAACAAAAAAGCATGCCTTGAGGCGCTGACATTTGGTCTGGGCCTGGGAATTTTCAACATCTTCTTTTCCCCCATCGAAAGAACCGGTCCTCTAACATGGCAGTTCGCTTGCGGAACAATCTTGATATCAACGGTATTCGGCCTCATTTTCTTCCCACCATTTAACGCTTTCAGCAAAAGGTTTCAAAACATAACATCCAAGATATACAACAAAAAAGCATGCTTGATCTCTCTGATAATAGGGGTAATCATAGGAGCAATCTTCACTTTCTATCCCCCATTCGGAAGAACAGAACCACTGACGTTGCTGCTTGCAGGCAGAACCTTTGTGATATGGGTGGTCTGCGCCCTGGTTTTGTGTCCGAACCTCTTTGCCATATTTCGTGGTAAAAAACAAGAATAAACGCATGACGTTCATTGTGAACTCCATACACAAGCATCATCCAACAAGGTGATGCTTTTTTGTTGTTTACACCAAAGAAATTCGCTATCTTTGCGGACGCAAGATAGGCTGCACCTCGGGAAAGCCAGTGCAAGGTTTGAGCAGAGATGAACTTGCTCAATCTATGCCGAACCGAAGCCTGGATTATCCACAAAAAATAAATAAATTTATTTTGTTCTCCGCTCACCTTGCACTATCTTTGCGGACAGAAAAGCCAAAACGATATGCCGAAAGACAAGATAGAAAACCCCACGAAAAACCTCACGGTGAAAGAGTGGAACAGCGAAGACCAACCGCGTGAGAAACTGATGCTCCACGGAGCACAATCGCTCAGCAACTCCGAACTGCTCGCCATCCTCCTACGCACCGGACTCAAAGGAGAGAACGTACTCGCACTGTCGCAACGCATACTCTCCTCCGTCAACAACGACCTCGCCCGACTGGGCAGTCTCAACGTGGAGCAAATCTTACGCGACTTCAAAGGCATCGGTCCAGCCAAAGCCGTCACCCTGGCAGCAGCACTGGAACTGGGACGTCGCCGCAAAGACGAGGCAACCAAAAAGAAGAGAAGCCTCAATAGCAGCGAAGCACTCTACGAAGAGTTCTCACCCTACCTTGCCTACCTCGACCACGAAGAGATGTGGATCACCTTCCTCAACAACAGCCTGCGCCCCATCGAGACACGCCGTCTGACCACAGGAGGCATTGCTGCCACCTTCTTCGACCTCAAGCAAACGATGCGTCTGGCCCTTGAGCGCTCAGCATCGGCCATCGCCCTTGCCCACAACCACCCCTCAGGCAACCTCAACCCAAGCAAAGACGACATCAACATCACAGAGCGCACCAAACGCGCCTGCGAATTTCTCGAAATCAAACTCATCGACCACATCATCGTCGGCCAAGGCAACTACTACAGCTTCTTCGACAACGACAAACTCTAACCCTCCCCCATATACCAAAAAACTCCTTGATGATTGTTCACCAAGGAGTTTTTGTTGTTATGGGGTGTTTTGTGTTGTTATTCGAGGAGGAAACGGTAGATGGTGCTGTTGACGAGGTCGGGAACGCAGAGTTGGTTGCCGAAGACACAGAGGTCAGCAGGGCCGTCGATGCCGTCGGATGGGAGGTAGGTGATTTCGCTGGTTTCGAAGCGGAGATAACCGATTTGTCCGCCGTTGCTCCAGTCGGTGAAGAAGAGGAGCGTGTGGTCGGGCGAGAGAGCAAGTCCGTCGTACTGTCCCGGAGTGGTGGAGAGGTGACGGATGTCGGCTGGGTTGGAGACGTCGTCGAGAACGTAGAGCACGTTGTCAAGACCTGGCTCACCGTCGGGGTTGAAGGAGGCTACATAGAGGTGGCGTCCTTCAAGACAGAGTCCGTTGGCTCCTGGGATCTCGACGTAGGGACGGAGGGTGTTGACGTCGATGTTGTCGGGGTCTTGGATGGCGAGGATATAGATGCGTCCGGTGTTGGAAACGGAGGCAAAGAGGGTGCCGCCGGAGTTGATGACGAGGTCGTTGACCATGAGGTCTTCTTCTGGGAAGAGGATGGTCTGCGGCTCTTGCTCGAGGTTGCGGAGGTTGTAGACCACGATGGCGTTGGTGGAGCAGATGAAGAGGTGGTCTTGGAAGACGCCCATGCCGCGTGGAGCTGTTAGGTGTCCGTCGGCTGGGATGATGACTTTGTTGACGCCTTCTTTATAATAGGTGATGAAGCCGAGTCCGGTAGCGTTGTCGCCAAGGGCTTGCGTGCCGAAGTTGGCGATGAGCAGACCGTCTTCGTAGGGGCAGACGCTTTCGCAGAAACGGAGTTGCTCGGTGATGGCGGCTCCGTCGTCTTCGTAGGTGGTCTGTTGTTCGGTTTCTTTTTTCTTACATGAAACGATGAGGGTGGCAACCACGAGGAGGAGAACTGCCCATTGGGTGTGGATGTGTTTCATTTTTGTGGTGTTGTAATCAGATGAGTTGTTTTGATTTTCTGGGTGCAAAGGTAGGTAGTTTTTGTGGTTTCATTGTATTGCGTGGTTGACTATTTTCAAGAAAAAAAAGGCCACATTTCTCCGAAGAAAAACGTGGCCCCCCACTAACAATTATAAAAACATCAAAAAATCCTTTCTTGTTTAGAAGCTATATCCGAGACCGAAGCCGATGACCGCCTTAAACTGTGTGCGTGGGCGAGCATTGTTGCCTTCTTTGTCTGGGATAAGCACTGAGTCATAGTATTTCAAGTTGGTACCCAAAGACACGTTCAATACTTTAAGGAACTGGTAGGAGACGTTGACATCCCAGTCGACGTCGACATTACCGAAGTTCTTGTTGTAAGGAGTAAAGAGAGAGAGTGTTGAGAGCACTTTGAAATTCTTGATCAAGTCGTAGTTGACGGTGGCTTTGAAAGAAGCACCGAACTCTGCTTTGTAACCTTTCTCAAAGGTATTGCTGCCGTTGATATATTTCTCGCGGAGCAATGTATCAGTACATGTGGTGATACGGCCAGCAGCAGGAGAGAGGTAGAGAGAGAAGATTGAGTTTGGCTTCCAGTCGATACCGAGAGAGATGTCGGTGTAGGAAGGAGAGAGCCAGTTTGAAATATATTTTTCTTCTGTATCGGTATATTCAAAACCTTTGGCATATTGTGAGCGGAAACCGGCCATTGCGGTGGCATACCATTTGTCGGCAAACTCATAACCGCCTTTGGTTGTGAATACGATTTTATCGTTGCTTTTGCGCCAAGGGAAAGAAGATTGGTCAAGCCATGTCAAACCGAAATCGGTGTTGAGGTTTGTTTCCCAAGCCCATTTGTTTTTCTTGTAGAGGAGAGTTGCGTTGCCTGCTACTACGCCGTTGACGTTGTTGTTACCACCGGCAGCCCAGTTCCAGAGACCAGTTGCAGACATATTGAAGGAGATGATACCGCTGATTTTCCAATATTTTGGTTTATCGCCTTCAGCGGTCTCAATTTTCTTAGATGAGAGGTCGGAAGCCAAGCCGGTAGCAGATGATGTTACCTCGTTGACTTTCTTGGAGAGTTCTACGGTTGCTTGGCGGAGTGAGTCAGGGTTCTCATTGACTTGAGCCTTGACGCCTGCAAAAGCAACGCAGAGCATTATGATTGAAAAGATGAATTTTTTCATGCTTTCTTTGAGCTTATTTCTCAAACCGAAAACCTGTTGCTTGGCAAGGGGTTTTTGGCGGTTTGATTTCACACTGCAAAAATAAGCATTTTTTCAAAATGTGGCAATATGTTGTATTTCAGTTGATTTTTTTCTTTCTATTTTTACACTATTATCTGACTATCAACGTTTTACAGTGTTATTATTTTTTGTCTTTTTCTAGAAAAAATAGGAAAAAAGTTGGTTTGGCGTATGTTGGGAGGAGGAAAAAAAGTGATTTTTTTCCACATTTTTGGGGGAAAATGCCATTTTTTTGGGGAAGGAATAAGGGGTAAAAAATTTTGGTGTTGGGGAAATAGATTTTGTTTTTTGAAAATGAGAAATAAATTGTCTTAATCCTTGTTTTGTTTTAGATGCCGACGTTTGTAATCCTTATTTTATATGATATGGATGCTTGCCGCCAAATGGTTTTTCGGTTTTTGGGGAGATGATGGGGAGCTTCGGAATGGTTAGAGCGAGGTTTATTACAGCATCGGCGCCAACCAAACGGATGCTTCGAGGCGGGAGATCTGGACGGAAGCCTCCGTTTTTCGGCAAGCAACGGGGGATTCTTTGGCTGAAAAACGGAATGGATTCTTCCGAGAAGGAAATCTAAAAGGGCATCGGCAAATGGTGAGACGGCGGAATGTGCTAATGCTCACCTATTTGCAAGGGGTCAAAAACAGAAGGCTGCACCCAGTTTAAGGTGGCCTGCGTTGAGGAGGAGGGCGTAGCCGACGGAACCTTCCAGTTCGGCAAAGATGCGCCAGGCGGGCTGCAGTTGGTATTCGAAACCGACGCCGAGGTTGAAGTTGACGTTGGAGCCGAAGATACCTTCCTTGCTGTCGATACCTGAGCCCAGACTTTCGCCTGTTTCTTCAGCTACATGCTGGTGGCCCAGGGAGGCAAGATGCGGAATACCATAGACATAGCCTATACCACCAATGAGATAGAAGTGGAAATTCTGCTTACCGAAGAGGATGTTGACGTTGGCATTGACGTCGACATAACGACCGGAATAGATGCGGGAGAAGGGGGTGTTTGCTGGGATAGAGTGGGTTTCGAAGATGCCGTGTGAATTTCCGTTGGTTTGGAAGACCTTGGTGCTGTTCGGACCCCAAGGGAAGTAGTTGATGTCGCCAACAAGGCGTACCATCGGGGTGAAATTGTAGGAGAAGCGGGCACCGACGCCGAATTTGTTGAACGTGGTGTTGAGCGACATACCCACAGCGAAGGGATTCTCGGGAGCACGACTCTCTGCCACAACGGGCGTCAGCGTCAAGACAAGGAGGAGAAGGAGTGCAACTTTTTTCATAGACGAAAGGTTTTAAGTGCTTTTGCCGGGGACAAAGATACAACAATTCTGCAACACAATAATATAAATGGAGTTGGATATGGGAAAAAGTTGTAACTTTGCAGTCGGAAAATTCCCGCAGCGGGAACTCTCTTCGCTGGGGTCGTGTGCTTGGTCAACCACGTAAAAAACAAGAATATGCAACAAGAATACTCCCTGACTTCTGTAGCCCTAAAGGTGTAGCGACCGCGCCGCCTCATCGTTCTCAAACCACAACGATGACGGACGACAACGGCATCAAACCCTTGCGACCAAAGGCCACAAGAAGCAGTGACGTAGGAAAGAATCTGATTCAAACAATGAAAAAGAAGGACGCAGCCCTCGTGGTGCTGAGTGGCGGACAAGACTCCACCACCTGCCTCTTCTGGGCCAAAGAGCGTTACGAAAAACTCTATGCCATCTCGTTCGACTACGGTCAACGCCACAGCAACGAGGTGGAGATAGCTCGCCACATGGCAGAACTGGCTGGCGCCGAGTTCCGCCTCATCAAAAACGACATCATCGGCACGCTGGGACACAACGCCTTGGTTGACACCAACGACAGCGTTGACACCGAACGACACGGAGACTCACTCCCCAACACCTTCGTACCGGGACGCAACCTCTTCTTCCTCAGCATGGCAGCCGTCTGGGCACGCGAGCTGGGAGTAAAAGATATCATCACCGGCGTATCGCAAACCGACTTCAGCGGCTATCCCGACTGCCGCGATACGTTCATCAAGAGTCTGAACGTAACCCTCAACCTCGCCATGGAAGAGCAGTTTGAAATCGTCACCCCGCTGATGTGGCTCGACAAAGCCGACACCTGGGAGATGGCCGACCGCTTAGGGGGATTCGACCTCGTGCGCAACGAGACACTCACCTGCTACAACGGCGTAAAGGGAGACGGATGCGGCGAATGCCTCTCTTGTCAACTGCGCCGAAAAGGCCTTGAGGAATACCTCCAACGACGCAACAAATAACAACCATCCGATACAATATATATAATATATATGAGAGACGAAGCAATGAAAGACCTCACCCTGTTGGGAGGCAAAACAGAATACAAGAGCAACTACGCCCCCGAGGTGTTGGAAACCTTCGACAACAAACACCCCGAGCGCGACTACTGGGTGCAGTTCAACTGCCCAGAGTTCACCAGCCTCTGCCCTATCACCGGACAACCCGACTACGCCGAGATCCGCATCTGCTACATCCCCGATGTCAAGATGGTTGAAAGCAAGAGTTTGAAACTCTATATGTTCAGCTTCCGCAACCACGGCGCCTTCCACGAAGACTGCGTCAACATCATCCTCAACGACCTCATCCAACTCATGCAACCCAAGTACATTGAGGTGACCGGCATCTTCTCACCACGCGGCGGAATCTCCATTTATCCGTACGCCAACTACGGCAAACCAAACACTCCGTATGCCGAAATGGCCCTCAATCGCATGGCAAATCACTCTCCTATAGAGCCTAAGCACAGCCGATTTTAGGTTTCTGAGCGATTTTTTCGTATTTACAAAACACTGATTTACAACGCCTTCAAAAATAAGACAAAAAAAATTTATCTCTGACCGAAAAAAAATTGGCAAATGAGATACGACATAAAGAAATTGATGCTAACTTTGCAGCGATTTTTTAGTTAAATATTTATCGTTTAAAAATTAGAAAAAAAATGAAAAAGATTGCTCTTTTCTTTGCTGCTGCTGCTGTAGCAGTTGCATTCGCCGCTTGCGGTGAGAAAGCAGAAACAACTGAAGAAGTAGTTGAAGAAGAACCAGCTATGGAAGTAGTTGAAGAAGCTGCTGAAGAAGTTGCTGAAGTTGCTGAAGAAGTAGCTGAAGTTGCTGAAGAAGTTGCTGAATAATATTCAGACAATAAAAAACAAGGGTTCTCATATTTCTTATGAGAACCTTTTTTTGTACCTTTGCGCCAAATAACAACAACCCATCGTTATGCTACGCATCGCTATAGCTCCAAACGCACAATTCTGCGAATCAACCATAGAGATTCTGCGCCAAGCCGGCGTTCAGTTCTCCAGTAGCAACTCGTCGTCGGTGTCTCGTTCACGACAATTTCCTGCCGAGGTGTTCACCCTCCCCTACAACGAAATTATCCACAACGTGGCCAACGGCATTGTTGACATAGGTATCGTGGGCGACCACCACCTCATCAGCAAAAACCATAACATCGAAGAGGTGCGCCATTTCTCCTTTGCCAGCTGCAACCTCTCCATCTCACTCCCTAAGACCACCCGCTACAAAGGTCTTGAATGGTTTGTAGGCAAAAAGATCGCCACCCCATTTGCCGACGTGCTCTCACTCTACCTGAAGTCGAAGAACATACGCGCGCAGATTATCCCAATCAGCAACCTCTCATCGTTCATCCCCGAGATGGGCATTGCCGATGCTGTGTTCGACCTCGTCGTAACCGGCTCCACCCTCCTTCAGCACAACCTTCGCGAAGTAGAAGTAGTGATGCAGACCTCACCAGTGCTCATCGCCCACAAGAAGATGGCGCCAACACAACGCATGATCTTTGACGAACTCCTGATGCGCATCGATGCCATCATCGAGGCTAAAGGCAAGAAATCTATCTCCATGAACGTGAAGAAAGACGCTGTCGACGAGGTAGTCAAAATCTTGATTCCAAACTCCGAGCCTGCCGTCATCCCAATGGCTAACCCCGACAACTGCTGCGTGATGCTCGTCACCGACGAGAGTCGCCTCTGGGACGTGCTGCCACGCCTCAAACAGATGGGCGTGACCAACATCACTATCAGCTCCATCGAGAAAATCATATTCTAAGACACACATAGAGACAAAAAAATACCACTTCATGACGAAGTGGTATTTTTTTTTGCGTCTACATCAGCGGACTGAACAGTCGGGCAGCCGACTCCAAGAAGCGCACCCACCGCGAGCGGTTGAGCCATCGACTCTGAACCACGAGATTACAGTTGCGCATATCCTCATGGAACACATCATGAAGGTGGCGGGCAGTCTTCTCATCGTAAATAAACGACGCTACCTCGAAATTCTGCTCATAGCTGCGATTGTCCATATTCGCAGAGCCTATGATGGTGAGCGCATCGTCAACCACGATAGATTTGCTATGTAGGAAATTGTTGTTGTAGAAAAGGATATGAACGCCGCTCGCCATCAGCTGCTTGAAATAGGAGCGTGTGGCAGCTGCCACCGTCGGCGTGTCGCTCTTGCGAGGCAACATCAGACGTACGTCAACGCCACTCAAAGCAGCTGTCTGCAAGGCAGTCATAATGCTCTCAGGCGGAATGAAATACGGCGATTGGATATAGATATATTTCGTAGCGTTGGAGATAGCCGAGACAATGCCATGGAGCAGACTGGGCCACGGAGTGTCAGGACCAGAGACCACAATCTGAACCGCATTGGAGATATCCGACAACTCGGGCTTGGGATAATACTTCGGCGCATTGATCTGCTTGCCCTCAACCAGATACCAATCGGTGAGAAACACCCGCTGGATACCTTGAACGGCGGCTCCTTCAATACGCACCATCGTATCGCGCCAGACGCCCAAGCGGTTGCCCACCACATAACGGTCGGCGATATTTACGCCACCCGTATAACCAATCTTGCCATCCACCACGATGATTTTGCGGTGGTTACGATAGTTGAGTTTGCCGAAACCAAAGCGGAGACCCACCGGCAGAAACGGCTCCACATAGATACCTGCCAAACGCATCGATTCGATAAAAGCATCGGAGATGTTGTAACTACCGACATAGTCGTAGATTACGCGAACGCGCACCTTCTCTTTCGCCTTCTTGATAAGCAGTCGGCGCAGTTTGTTGCCAATCTCATCGTCGGCAAGGATATAGAACTCAATATGAATATGGTCTTGAGCCTCCTCTATATCTTGGAGGATACGCTCGAAAGTGCTCTTACACTCCACCAACGGCTCGATACGCGAACCCTCGTAGACCACAGCTTGACTATTGCTCTTGAGCAACAGCATGCTCTTCTTGATGCTCGGCGGGAGTTGAGCGTGGGTAATCTGTTGGGTAGAGATAGCATTGGTGGGCGGCACATAGAGTGGCTTGGTGTCGCTATGGAGGAAGATTTTCTTGCCACGGAGGTCGCGTCCGAAGAAATAATAAAGCACCAAACCCAACAGAGGGAGCAGCGTAAGCACGCAAATCCATGCCAAGGTCTTGACAGGGGTGCGGTTCTCAGAGAGAATAACCAGAATCACCATGGCTACAGCATAGATGTAGAATGGCGTCAGGAGTTTGTAGATTATCTCTTGGACAAGTTCCACCGACTACTCGTTGAAATAATAGAACATGGTGTTTGAGCCAAAGCGCTCTGCCTTTTGTGGCTGATAAGGGAAAGAAGGTGAGGCAACGCCGCTGCCCAACTGGCAAGGGGCGACCTCTACGTGGCACTCGTCCCAATAGCCGCCGTCGATAAACGCCTGGAGCAACTGACTGCCGCCTTCAACAATGAGCGACAGGATGTTGTGCTGGTAGAGGTAGTCAAGAATCTGCGGAACGATGTTTTTCTTGAAATTGATATGCTCAAAGGAGATGTTGCCGAGGTTCTCCACTTCTTTTTCAGTGAACACCACCGTAGGGGCAGCACTGTCGAAGATGCGACTGTTCTGCGGCACGCGCAGACTGCGGTCCACCACCAGACGAACGGGATTCGGACCATACCATTTGGTAACGGTGAGGTGCGGATTGTCGAGCACGGCGGTGTTGGTACCCACCAAGATAGCCGACTCTTGCGTACGAATCTGATGATTCAGCGCCTTGGTGATTGGGGTGGAAATCTTCACTGGGGGATTCTGTCCATCTACACGGGTAAAGTCAATGAATCCATCCATACTCTGAGCCCATTTCAAGAGGATGAAAGGGCGGCGTTTGGTCTGGAAGGTGAAGAAACGGCGGTTGAGTTTCAGGCACTCCTCTTGACAGACGCCCACCTCCACGTGGATGCCGTGGGCACGCATGCGCTCGATGCCTTTGCCGGCCACCTTGTCGTGAGGGTCGAGTGTGCCGACCACCACATGAGGAATGCCCTTGGCGATGATGAGGTCGCAGCAAGGGGGCGTCTTGCCGTAGTGGGCACAAGGCTCGAGGTTGACATAGATGGTGGAGTCTTTCAGCAGACTCTCGTCTTTGACCGACGCAATGGCATTCACCTCGGCATGCGGTTCGCCGCAGCGATGGTGATAGCCTTCGCCGATGATTTTACCGTTGTGAACGATAACCGCACCCACCATCGGGTTGGGGGCAGTGTGTCCGGCAGCTTGCATGGCCAACTGCAGACAACGGTGCATATAGAGTTCGTCCTGCGTAGGATTCATCGTGTTTTCTTGGTGTGGGTGATTACTGAGCTGGAGAGAATGGGATGCTGCCAGTGAAGTTGATGGTCAGCTGACTGCCGCAAGCAGATACCACAGTACCAGTGATGGTATAGACGCCGTCGGCATAGGCCACATTAAGCGAGCCGTCGTGAAGGTAAAAGCCTTGGTCTACAGCTTGAGTGCTGGTAATGTGGTAGATGATAGATGGGTAGAGGTTGCCTTGGTAGAAGCCGCCCTGCATCATTGTGCCTGCAGCACCGTTGTTGGCAAAGGTATAGGTGCCGGCTGGGAGAACGTCTGGAGAGGCGGTCTCGTCGGCAAAGAAGTCGATCATAGCCACGAAGCCGTTGGTCAGTCCGAGCGATGCCATATATTCTTTAGAGCCTACGCTGGTGGTGCCGTAGTAAGTGCCCTCAGCAGTAGAACCGCTGAACGAGGCGGTGATAGGGTCGATAGGTTCAGAAGGGTAAGCGCCGTTGGACATGCCTTTGGCAATAGCTACATACTCTTTGTTTTTATAGGTGAACACGCATTTGTAGACACCTATGCTCTGTTGGGTGATGACAAGGGTGCCTTCTTCAATAGGCTCCATGTCGCCTTCCAACCAACTGTCTTTCATCTCACCGATGTTGGAGCCCATGTTGCCGTCGCCAATGAAGAAGTGACCAGCCTCGTGGGTATTGGATGCGGTATAGGTGCCTTCTGGGGAGATTGCTTTGCCCTCCTTGCAGAAGTCGATGGCAATGAACGTACCGCTATAGGTGTTGATGTCCTCCATGAGTTGGAGTACGAAGTTGGTGGTGCCGTTCTGGTAGTAGTCGCCATACCACTCCAAGAAATAAACATCCATCTCAAGATTTTCTGTAGCAGGTGGTGTTGGGGTATTGGGGGTGTTACACGAAACGAACATCATGGCAAGTGCCACAACAGCGAGGGAAAAGAGTTTCTTCATTTTTTATAGATGAGTTTTTGTTGCTGATTTTTTATTGCTGCAAAGTTAATCAATTATTCCCTAACAGCAAACCAAGCGACTGGTAAATAACGGTTAAATATGTGTGAAACTGACGAAAAAAATCAGAAAAACGGATATTGCCGACAAATTTGGGCAAAAAAAGACCTCGCTCTTGAGGAGCGAGGTCCGAAATATGATTTAGAAAAGTTATTTCAAAATCTTATTTGCCACGTTTTACAACGTCACGACGCATAGCAGCTTTGCGTGGAGCAGCTTGTGAGCCGTCTTCGCAAGCGATAGCACCAGTGTAGTTAACAGTGATTTGGCTGCCTACGCCTGATACCAAAGTACCAGAGATGGTGTATGTGCCGTTAGCCTCTGCGATGGTGAGTGAACCACCTTGGATGTACCAAGCAGAAGTTACGCTTTGGCCATCAGCTGAAGAGTAGATGATTGTTGGGATGAGGTAACCACTATAGTACATACCTGGGTTAACAGTACCAGCAGCACCTGTGCCAGCTACAGTGTAAGTACCAGCTGGGATAGCAGTAGCTGAAGAACCGTTAGCAGCGCAGAGGTCGATAGCAGCATAGTAGTTGCCAGCGAGGTTGATAACATATTCGTCACCACCGTAACCGTTGTCACCGTAGTAAACAGCTTCAGCTTGAGTAGCGTTTACAGTGAAAGTTGAAGCTTCCATTGGTTCGCCTGGGAAAGCGCCGTTTGAGATTTCAACGTTGCCTTCAGCTACGTAAACTTTCATACCGTCAGCTGAGGTATAAGTAACTTTGTAGCCGTTGCCTGATTTTGAGATAACGAGAGTACCATCGGTGATACCTTCTGGATCGCCGTCAATCTCGCCACCAGCCAATTGAGCGATGTTTGAACCAGATTCGCCGTCGCCGATAACGAATGTGCCAGCCTCACCGGTTGATGAAGCGGTGTAGGTGCCGCATGGGTCATCAGTAGCAGCGCAGAGGTCGAACATTACATAAGCACCGTTGTAGTTAGTCATGTCTTCAATCATTTGGATGAAGAAGTTAACTGTACCGTTGCCATAGTAGTCGCCATACCATGAGAAGTTGTAGAAGTCGAGCTCGATGGTTTCTGCGTCTTGATTAGGACCTGGAGTTGGTGGAGTTGGACCACATGCTACGAAGAGCATTGTAACTGCTGCGAGAGCAGCAAAAAGCATTTTTTTCATTGTGTGAAAAATTTTGTTGTTTATGTTTTGAGTAAATTATTGATTCTTATTTCTTAGAGATAAGAGATACAACTTGGTTGAGGTTCTCAACTTTAACGTTGCGTGAAGCGCGGTTTGCAACTACTGATGATTCAGATTTGTCTTGGAACAAGAGAGCGCCTTCGTAACGGAACATTACTTTGTTGGTGCCTGAGAAGATCTCAGCCTCGATGGTGAAGTTATCACCTTTTTTGTCGATGGTTACAGTACCAGCGTCGAAGAGGTAGCCCATACCTGTTGTTGCGCTGTAGCCGTAAGAACCCATACCTTCTTCAATGTGCTCAGCTACACCGTAGGTGATGGTGCCTGCTGCATAGTTGAAGTTTTTAACGATGGTGTAAGTACCTTCTTTTGGAAGAAGACCTTTGTTGCTCTCAGAGCTGAGGTCGATAACATAGTATGAACCTGCTCTTACTACTGAGTCAGCAGCATAGTCTTTACTTTCAAAACGCATAACGAAGTTGTATGTACCTGTGCCGAGGAGATCACCGAAGTACTCACCACCAGCAAAGTTTGTTTCTACGCCTTCGTAAACTGGTTCGTCTGGTCCACATGAAGTGAAACCGATCATTGCTGCACATACGAAAAGTGCGCTAAGGATAAATTTCTTCATAACTTGAGTTTGTTATTTTTAGTTGTTTGATTTTGTCGTTTTTAGGGCATCTACCCATCTTAACATATTAGACTGCAAATATAGCACCTTTTTTTGATACTCAAAACATTAACCTCAATTTTATTTTTTCTTGTTAAAAAACTGCCGTCTAATGTTTTGTTGTGGTTTTGATGGTTGACAAGTCTATTCGTTTAATTTGGGGTAGTATTTTTTATTTTGTTGTAAATCGCAGACCTCCGGACAAGCTGAAAAAGAACGGGTTATCTGTTCGCATGCTGTTAGGTTGCGGATTCTTGAAATTCGGGATGTAGTAGGAGAGACCAGGTTCTACGTAGAACGATAGTCCGCCAATCAGTCGGAGCGAGACGCCGAAATTGCCGCCAACAGACCACTGCAAGCCCTTAATTTGCTCGCGGAATTTATCAGATTGGCCAATCCATTGACCATTTTCGTCGAGAAGTGACTTGGTTTCTATGCGCGACAGGCCCTTTTCCATCTTGCCGCCTAAGGAGACGTAGAGGTTGATAAGGTTGCGGTCGATGATGCGGAATGAGATTTGAGCCGGGATACCCATGTAGTGCATGTCGTAGTCGGACGAAACCTTGGAAGCCGATCCCATGATGGTGGTGTTGCGCTGTGAGTGCATATAGGTGTAGTCGATACCGGTGATGAAGTCCCAACGCTTGGCGAGTGGAACAACCACCGAGAGACCTACGGAGAATGGGAGGTCGTTGCGCATCTCTTCCAATGTCTCAGGCGGGGTGAGACTTGGCAAATCATCAGAGGGTTCGTCTTTGCCACCCAACAGTCCCACTTTGTTGGGTCTGTTTATAAGGTGGAAACCGACTTTGTCGTTGGCATTGAGCGACGCCAGCAGTCCTAATGAGGTTGAGTTGGGGTTGGTCGCTGTGCGACGAGAAGACTTGACATTCTGCTGTTTAAGGTGTTGCTCAAGGTCGTTGTCTGTTTGAGCAAGCAGTTGCTCTGCCTCTTCTTCCGAGATAACGGAAGGGGTGGTTGAGGTGGTTGCAGGGTGGTTGTCGGCTTCGGCAAGAAGGGGCGACTGGGCGCTTGGAGTTGGGAGCGATTCTACAGCCGACAGCAATTCGCTATTAGCGGTCGGAAGGGTTGATGCTGGTTTGGCAATCGTGAGGTTTTCTGCCGGAACGGCCTTGACAACTACTGGTACAGACTTTTGGGTGTTCACCTTGGTGATGCCTTGGGTGGAGGCTACAAGTGATTGAGGGTCGGACGTTTGTTGTTCCAACTCTTGAGTGCAGTCATTTAATGTGACAGACACGGGGCTTTGTTTTGTGGTGTGTTCCTCAGCAATCAGTTCGGAGCTGTCAACAACGCCATTATTGTTGCTGTTGATGCTCCACATGAAGGAGAACATCACGAGGGCGAGCACACAGGCTGCAGCAACGCTCCACTTCACCCAGAGCGGAACGATGCGACGAGTTGGCTGACTTGGCAAGCGTTGCTTGAGGGCATCCCAACTGTTGGGAGCCACCGGCATCTCGAAGTTGTCCAACTTCTCGTTAAGGAGTTTATGTAGTTCGTTATCTTTCACTTGTCGTTATTTGTTGTTGCGTTCAATCATTTTTTGCAGTGTGAGACGCGCACGGAAGTAGTTAGACCTGACTGTTGTTTCCTTGATATTCAATTTCTCCGCAATTTCCGCATGCGTGTATCCTTCAATAGCAAATAAGTTGAATATGATGCGCTGTTCGTTAGGCAGTTGAGCTATCGTTTCGAGTATCTCTTTGGCGCTGAGTTGCTGAAGTTGGTCGGGTTGCAGCGTGTCGCTAATCATCGCTGCTGCATCTTCGTCGCCTTCAAAAACCACCTTGTTCTGTCGGTAGTAGTTGAGTGAGACATTGACCATGACTTTTCTCATCCAGCCCTCAAAAGAACCTTTGTTCTGATACTGTTTGATGTTGGTGAACACGTTGATGAATCCGTCGTGCATCAGATCTTGAGCAGTCTGGTAATCACCACAATACCTCATACATATCGCCAACATTTTGCCTGCATACATCTCGTAAAGCATTTTTTGAGCCTTACGGTCGTTCTGCGAGCAACTATCTATGATTTGTTGGAGAATAGATGGGTTGTGCTCCATGAATACTTTAACTCACTTTATCTATAGAAACAGAAAAGGGCTGAAATGTTGCAGCCCACACTATTTTTTTTCTATTTTTTTTTACTACTATTATTAACCGCCTCTATTATAGCTTTTGAAGCACGTTCTGCGGTGCCTGTTCCTCCGAGTTTTTCAGCGATTTCGTCGTAGTCGGAGAGCATTTGCTCTCGTGCTGTTGGGTTGTAGAGTATTTGCTTCAGCTCTCGTGCGATATTTTCTTTTGTAAAGTGGTGGGCAATGAGTTCTTTGGCGGTCTCACGCTCGGAGATGAGGTTGACCAGTGAGATATAGGGGATTTTGATGAGCAGTCGACGTAGCAACGAGGCAAATCTTCCGCCGATAACGTGATAAACAATCACTTGCGGTGTGCGCAAGAGTGCTGTCTCGAGGGTGGCAGTTCCCGAGTTGACCACGGCTGCCGTGGCTGTCTCGACGGCTTCGTAGGTGTTGCGGGTCAGCATGATGTCGGGGTGGTCGGTCAGTATCTCCCGATAGAATGATTCATCGATGGCAGGCGCCATGGTCACCACTAAATGGTATTCCGGGAACTGACGAGCCGCTTCAACCATGGTGAGCAGACACCCTTTGATTT
Organism: uncultured Porphyromonadaceae bacterium; assembly: GCA_937898265.1. Classification (GTDB taxonomy): domain Bacteria; phylum Bacteroidota; class Bacteroidia; order Bacteroidales; family Paludibacteraceae; genus HGM05398. The sequence goes on along the minus strand of CALEJM010000139.1, from coordinate 5,219 downwards.
CTTGTCGGCGACTGCCTGCAAGGAGTGCTATCGTAGGCTGAACGGAGTGTGGCGTGCGGTGTTCACGATATTGTTCCACGGCATCTACGATGGGGTTGCCAACGTAGTGAACGGGATATCCTTTGCTTGCAAAATACTGGGTTTCAAACGGGAAGATGGTGAACATCTCGTCAATATATTTCTTAATCGACTTGATTCGCCAACTTTTCCACGCCCATAGTTTTGGGGCTATATAGAAGTAAACGGGGATGTTCAGATGGGCTTTGACCCACTTGGCAACGCGGAGGTTGAAGCTTGGATAGTCGATGAGGATAACCACATCGGGACGCGTCTCGAGGAGCGCCTCTTCGCAATCGCGAAAATTTCTCATCACTTTGTCAAGGTTTCGGACCACGTTGACAATACCCATGAACGCCATCTCACGATAGTCCTTGACCTGCTGTCCGCCAACGGCTTTCATACGGTCGCCACCAAGGAAGACGAACTCAGCCTCGGCATCTTGATTTCGCAGCGCCTGCATGAGATTGGCGCCGTGCAAGTCGCCTGAGGCTTCTCCTGCTATGAGAAAATATCGCATGACTTATATATATTATAGTATATTCGCTTTTATGCGCCGATGAGGGTAAAAATTAGGAGTCCGATAACCATCAACATCATGGCAAGAATCATTCCGCGACACATCATCCAACGCTCTATCTTGTTGAAGATATATACGCAGATAAAATCGGGAAGCATAGCGATGAAGAGATATTTTATGGCCCAGTTGACACTATGTGTAATCATCTGGAAAGCCCCCTCAAGACCATTGGTACTGGGCACAACCGACACGAAAATCAGCCCGAATATCAACGGTAGTACAAGACCGAGAATAAGTCCTATTGGGAATGAATCTATTTTCTGTTTTTTCGCCATATTTTATTTTTCTAAGCGTTGCATCAGCGTGGCCATAGAGGCATAGTGAGTCATGTCGGTATGAACGGGGTTGACGGAGACGAAGCCGTTGTTGAGGGCATATTCGTCGGTGTCGGTGGTGCCGGTCTCCACGTTGGAGAATTTTCCAGTCAGCCAGTAGCAGTCGTAGCCACGAGGGGTGGGCGACGCCATAAACTCTTCGCTCCAGCGACCGCTTGCCTGACGACAAATCTTGATGCCAGCAACAGGTCCTTCCTTCGGTGCGTTGACATTAAGGCAAACGCCTGTTGGCAATCCGTTGGTATAGACGTCTTTGAGGATGTCGGTAAAGGCGGCGATGACGTGTGAGAAGTCGGCATCTAGATCATGGTTGCAGATGGAGAGACCTACGGAAGGGATGCCGTAGAGACAACCTTCGATGGCAGCACCCATCGTGCCAGAATAGAGCACGTTGATAGAGGAATTGGAACCGTGGTTAATGCCAGAAATCACCAGTTTTGGGAGTTCCCAGTTCGGCAACACACCGCTGAAGGCAAGTTTGACACAGTCAACCGGGGTGCCGCTGCAGGCATAGACCTCTACGCCGTTGGCGTTGCTGACTGAGTGGTAGACAATAGGGTTGTTGACCGAGAGGGCACTCGACTGTCCGGAGCGGGCTCCGTCGGGCGCAAGTACGATGACACGCTCGTCGAGTTGGCGCGCCAGTTCTGCTGCCACACCGATGCCTTTGGCCTGATAACCGTCGTCGTTGGTAATAAGTATCATAGAGTTATGCTATTTCGTTAGATTTTCTTGCTGATTTGGAGTTTGGTCAACCAAACAAACAGGGTGGAGAGCAACGCAAAGTACAGGAGGTCGAGACTATAGATGACGCCGCGACTCATTGATTTATAGTGCTCGTCGATGCCAAAGCCTTTGACGATACGGCTGATGTCGCCGTTATGAATCAAAGAGCCCACCAAAGCAAAGCCGTAGAACAAGACGAAGCAGAGGGTGGCGGCAATGATGAAGGCTACAATCTGGTTGCTGCTGATTGATGAGGCAAAGGTGCCGACAGCGCAATAAACGCCTGCCAAGAGGATGAGTCCGATGAAGGAACCCCAGAAGGCACCGTGGTCAACATTGCCGAACGGCTCAGCCATGAAGTTGATTGTCACATACCACACAAGTGTTGGGATGAGCGCCATAACAACGAGTGCCCAACCCGACAATGCCTTACCAATGACCAACGACCACTTGGAGGCTGGACGGGTGAAGAGCACTTCGAGAGTGCCCTGACTGCGTTCCTCGGCAAAGAGGCGCATCGTAACCGCCGGACAGAGGAAGAGGTAGAGCCATGGGGCAAGGGTGAAGAGTCCGTCCAACTGCGCATAGCCACCGTCGAGCACGTTGTAGCCGCCAGGGAGCACCCAAAGGAACAAGCCTGTGCCTAAGAGAAACAGTGCCAAGACGATATAGCCTGTGGCAGAGGTGAAGAAACTGCGAAATTCCTTTTTGAAAAGGGTAAATATCGTATGCATAGTTTTTAGATTTTTCTATTTTTTGTTTGAGACCAATACTTCACGGAGGAATTTAGCGGTGAGACTTTTACGCGACTTGCAAACTTCCTCTGGCGTGCCTTGTGCCACGATGATTCCGCCGTCGCGACCGGCGCCCGGACCGAGGTCGATGACGTGGTCGGCACACTTGATGACGTCGAGGTTATGCTCAATGACCACCACGGTGTTTCCTCTGTCAACCAACGTGTTGATGATGCTCAAGAGGAGGTTGATGTCTTCAAAGTGAAGTCCGGTGGTCGGTTCGTCAAGAATATAGAGCGTCTTGCCTGTGTCGCGCTTGGCGAGTTCCGTTGCAAGTTTAAGTCGTTGACTCTCACCTCCAGAGAGGGTGGTGGCTGCCTGACCGAGTTTGATATATCCTAAGCCAACACGCTGCATCATCTCCAACTTATGGACAAAGGTAGGCATATTCTCAAAGAACTCCACCGCTTGGTTGAAGGTCATGTCGAGAACGTCGGCAATGGATTTGCCTTTAAAACGCACCTCCAAGGTCTCACGGTTGTAACGACTGCCACGACACGCTTCGCACTTCACCATCACGTTGGGCAAGAAGTTCATCTCCAACTGCTTGTAGCCAGTTCCACGACACACCTCGCAGCGACCGCCCGCAGTGTTGAACGAGAAGCGGCCTCCTTTGTAGCCACGCATCTTGGCTTCCACCAACGAGGCAAAGAGGTTGCGGATGTCGGTGAAGACACCCGAATAGGTCACGGGGTTGGAACGTGGCGTACGACCAATAGGCGATTGGTCGACCACGATGACTTTATCGATATGCTCCAATCCCTCCAAGCGTTCGAAAGGGAGCGCCTCCTGGGTGGAGCGGTAGAAGTGTTGAGCCAAAGCAGGATAGAGTGTGCCGCTGATGAGCGACGACTTGCCGCTACCACTCACACCGGTCATGCAGATAAGTTTGCCTAACGGAAGTGTGAGATTGACTTTCTTGAGGTTATGGCCCGTAGCACCGATCAGCGACAACGTATCGCCGTTACCTTCGCGGCGTTTGGCAGGAATCTCAATCTGACGTTTACGATTTAGGTAGTCGGCAGTCGTGGTCTTGGCTTTCAACATCTCTTTCGGCGTGCCTTGGAAGACGATTTCGCCACCAAGACGTCCTGCGCCAGGACCGAGGTCAACGATATAGTCAGCTTCACGCATCATCTCTTCGTCGTGTTCAACAACTACGACGGTGTTGCCATGGTCGCGCAACTCTTTCAACGAGGCGATGAGTTGACGGTTGTCGCGTTGATGAAGACCGATGCTCGGTTCGTCAAGAATATAGAGTACGTTGACCAACTGCGAACCAATCTGCGTGGCGAGGTGGATACGCTGACTCTCACCACCTGAGAGCGACGCGGTGCCACGCGACAAGGAGAGGTAGCCCAATCCCACTTCTTCAAGGAATTTCAGGCGGGTGCTTATCTCTTTGATGATTTCGCTGGCAATAGTCAACTGACGTTCACTGAGTTTAGATGGCAGTTTCTCTATCCATTCACTGAGTTCAACGATGTCCATGCGACTCAGTTCTGCAATGTTCTTGCCCGCAATACGATAGTGGAGCGCCTCAAGGTTAAGACGGTCGCCATGACACTCGGGACAGACGGTGGTGTGGTAGAACTGCTCTGCCCATCGTTGCTCTTTGACAGAGGTGCTTTCCTCCTGCTGCAACTCAAGGAAACGGACCAGTCCTTCGTAGCTCGACATCATCATGCCGCCAGGAATGTTGCTTCCTTTCACCATCAGCGCCTCGGGAGAACCGTAGAGAATCTCGTTCATCGCCTCCGAAGGGATGAGTTTGATCGGGGTCTCAAGGGTGAAATCGTAACGGTCGGCTATGGCTGCCAACTGGCGGAAGATGAAGGTATTCTTCTCTTTTCCTAAAGGAACGATGCCGCCTTGGGAGATGGAGAGTTCGTCGTTAGGAATCAGTTTGGTGATGTCGATGGTAGAGATGACGCCCAAGCCATTGCAGCGTGGACAAGCTCCTTTCGGCGTATTGAAGGAGAAGTTGTGGGGCGCTGGTTCGGCATAGGAGAGTCCAGTGACAGGACACGAGAGATGGGTGGAGAAGTAACGTGGTTCGCCATTCTTAGGCATCGCCAACACAACGCCCGCACCATGACGAAGCGCCATCTGCAGACTTTTCTTAAGTCGAGTAGTCTCGCGTGGCTCGATATTCAGTTTGTCAATCACCAACTCGATGTCGTGATTCTTATAGCGGTCCACCTTCATGCCAGGCACGATCTCCATCACCTCGCCGTCCACACGGATAGTGAGGAAACCTTTACGACGCACGCTCTCAAAGAGTTCGCGGTAGTGACCCTTACGTCCTTTGATCAGGGGCGCAAGGAGCATACAGGGTTGATTGCTATAGAGTTTGAAGAACAGTTCGAGGATATGCTCTTCGGAATATCTCACCATCTTCTCACCGCTGAGGTAGGAATAGGCCTCGCCGGCACGGGCAAAGAGCAGACGGAGGAAGTCGCAGCAGCTGAGGAGGAGTCCGATATCATCGCCGAGGAGCTTTCAGCACAGGGTACGGACGATGCAGACATCGAGTCTTACCGCAAGGCAAATCCTCTTTTCGCTGTCCTTTCACCTTCACAGAACAACAGCAGTGCATGTCTCGGTTATGCTAAGGCTGCCGACATGGATGCCGTCAACGCACTTCTCGCTACACCTGAAGTAGCTGACCTTTTCCCTGCAGACTTCATCCCTATGTGGTCTGTAAAGCCTGCTGACTATATCACA
>CALEJM010000138.1 GCA_937898265.1 uncultured Porphyromonadaceae bacterium | reverse complement strand
AGCTGCCCAAACTACCGGGCCGAACACTATTCATCGTTGATGTCTCCGGTTCCATGAATTGCAGAATAAGTGTTGAGAGCTGTTTTACAAGGCTTGAGGCTGCATGTGCCATGGCCATGCTTGCGTCGGTTCAATGCGAAGAGTTTGAACTTGTAGCCACCTCGGGCAACGACGAGACCAGAACCTGTGCATCCAAATGGATTCAGTACCCATCAAAAGGATTTAGTTTGATCAACGACATCAAGCTTGCCGACATCGGTCAGGGTGGTATCTTCACCCGTCAGTGTCTCGAGTGGTGTCGAGAGACTTTCAAGGATAAAGACTTTGATCGCATCATCATTTTCTCCGATTCACAGGACTGCGATTTCCCCGACCGTAGAAAGCCACACCCTTTTGGCACACGCAACTATATCTGCGACGTCTCTGCCCACACCAAGGGCATCAACTATAAAGGTGTATGGACTGCAGAGATAAGTGGATGGTCGGAGCACTTCTTGACCTACATTGCATCGTTGGAGGGTATTGAGAATACGTTTGAGAGCTGATTTGGAGATTCCAAATGTAATGGGGTTTTAAGGAGACACAAGAAGTTCTGAGGATTTCGAACGCCCAGATATTCCAAAGAAATCGGAGATTCCAAAACTATCTAAGTATTCGGGAGATTGAGAAAGTTCCAGAGGTTATGGATGCTCCCTATTGTTCCTGAGAAATCCGAGTTTCCTAAAGCATTGAGGATTTTCGGGAAAACTGAGAAATCGGGGGCATTTGGAATTGCGCTAAGGGGATTTCAGAATTGGAAAAACAAAAAGCCGCCTCGCTGTTGTGAAAGCGAAGCGGCTTGTTTTATTCGGGGAGAGGGGTTATTTCTTCACGAGTTTGGAGGTGTAGCGGGTGCGGTTGCCGATGACTTGCACGGTGTAGATGCCTGTTGCGAGGCTGCTGACGTCCATGCGGAGGTTGTCGGTGTCGGCCACTTCTACGCCAGCTACGAGCTTGCCTTCTGCGTTGTAGATGCTTATGCGGGCATTGCCGTTGATGGCGATGCCTTGGAACTCTACGATGTCGATGGCTGGGTTTGGAGCGAGGGTGAAGTCGCGGTCGGCAACGATGGCGAGGCCTACGATCTCGCGGGCGATGTGAACGGAGTCAATGTTGTGTTCACCGTTGAGGCGGATGCAACCGTCTTCAACAACAGCACCTACAGGATAGGTGATGTGGCAGTTATTGAGGGTGATGCTGAGGTATTCGTCGAATGGACATTCACCAGTTGTTGAAACCCATGAGGAGAGTTCTACGTTGTTGAGTACGATGTGCTCGTCGCCGTAGCCAAAGAGTGAGTAGTTGGACCATGATTCTTCGACGCTGTTGCCATCGCCAACGAGAACGGTGAGATTGTTCATGGTAACGGTTGGGTGATTTTCCATGGCTTCTACGGAAATGTATTTAGCCCTCAGAACGTCGTTGTCAGTGCCGTTGATGGTGGTGTTGCGGAATCCAGAGCAGTAGAATTCTTCGCTGATTTCGCAGATGCCTTGAACCACTACAGTGAGGTCACCGCGTTGGAAATCGGCTGCATTGAGGCTCTCGGAGAGTGTGATGTTGTTGAGTGTAAGTGTGTTGGTTGTTGGGTCGAAGCTGATGGTTCCGTTTGTGAGTTCGTCGTCGGTGACGTTGGTGTAGTTGTTCTCGGTAATCTCGGTGTAGCCGACAGTGATGCCGTAGTGCTCTGCAGGGTCGGTCATGCGGAATTGGATGACAGGACGCTCGCTGCTAAAGCCTCTGGTGGCACTGACTGTGTTTGCGACGGAGAGAGATATTGGGGTTTCGTCTGAGTTGGCGGTAAGTCGTGATTGCTGTGTGCTGGAGTTGGTGCAGTAGTAGGGGTAGTCGTTGCCAGTTACCATAGAACCGCTTTTGTTGACAATGCATACGATGATGTTGGAGGTGCCGTCGTATTGGAATGGAGTGTCGAAGAGGACTTGCGACCATACACTTCTTGACATTGGGTGATTGAAGTTGCCGTCGTACACCTTGGTCATCTGCGAAGGATCTGGGAAGGAGTAGGTGTTGGAGAAGGAGTAGGTATTGATGTGTCCAAGGAAGATTTCCACCGCCTGGTTGTTGGAGGTTGGGAGGTTGTCGGAGTAGCGTTTGAAGGCAATACCGGTGAGCTCGCAGGCAGGGAGGTTGATCTCGCTGGCGGTGTAGATGGCAGCACCTACGCCGTAGTTCCAGTTTGGAGAAAAGATTGGTGCTCCGTGGTCGGTGGTGGTGAGGATTTGGTCAGACCAAATCTGAGCAGATGCCACGATGGCAGAGAGCATCATGGCGAGAGCGAGTAATGTTTTTTTCATAGCTCTAATGTTTTGAGTTTGTTTATATTTGTCTTGCTCGGGAACTTTCGTTCTCGGTGTTGACTATTTCTTCACGAGTTTGGAGGTGTAGTTTGTCTTGTCGGCTACGACTTGCACGGTGTAGATGCCGGCTGCAAGGTTGCTGACGTTGATGCTGAGGGTGCCGTTCTGTGCTGTTGCGTCGAAACTGCTTACGAGTTTGCCTTCAGTGTTGTAGATGCTTACGTGGGCATTTTCGTTGATGCTGATGCCTTGGAGTTCTACGACATCGTCGGCTGGGTTAGGTGCGATGACGAAACTACGCTCTTCGGCGAGGTTGACGTCGGTTTGTGTCTGATCGCGTTCGATGCGTACGTAGTAGGCAGGGAGGTATCTGTCTTCGTCGCTGGTGTATTCGTTGTTGGCTTCGCCGACGAAGGTTTGGTATTCTGAGTTGTGTCCGATGCCGCCGTTGACTGGTTCAACGATGTGACAGTTGTTGAGGTTGATGCTGCCGAATCGTGAGATGGCTGGA
>CALEJM010000137.1 GCA_937898265.1 uncultured Porphyromonadaceae bacterium | reverse complement strand
GGTTGTCGATGGTAGCGGCTGGGTTGTCACCAACAGAACCGTCGTTCTTCCAGAGGAATACCACGTTGTAGACGGTGGTGTCGGTAACGGTGAAGGTGGTGGTGAAGTGCTGCCATGAGGTCTGTTCGTTCTGGAGGGCGGTACCAGAGATTGAGGTCCAACCTGTAGGAACGGTGTTGGTAGAACCACTCATACCGTAGGCGTTGCCTGCCTCTGGGGTCACAGAGGTGAAGAAGAGGCGCATACCGTCGTAGCTGCTCTCGCCGTCGCACAACCAGTCGTAAGAGATGGTGTAGGTGTCAGGGATGAACCTGAAGGTACGATATGCGTAGGCTGCGGTGGTTGATGAGTTGGTGTAGCTGTTGGTTGTACCGTTGTCGTTAGAGATGAAGAGTGCGCCAGCGCCGTTGTTGCCATAGTTGTTGTTGATTACCCACTTGTTGGCCTGGGTGCCGTTGGCAAATGTCCAGCGTGCATTGTCGACAGGGTCAGAGAAGTTGGTATTCAATGGGAGACGCTCGGCTTGGTTCATGGTTCTGAACGAGCATGGGTCGCTCCAGCCTGATTGGTCGGTTGCAGAACAGATTGCGCGAACATAGAAGTCGTAGTCTGTTGATGGGGTGAGACCAGCGACTGTTGCTGATGCGGTGGTTGTGGCTACTGGAGTAGCGGCAGTGGTTGGTGCGTTATGAGGCACGAGCACATATTCCCAACTTGTTTCGTTGCTTGCACCTGGGGTCCATGAGAAGCTTGCGGAGTTCTCAAGGATGTTGGTGGTTTGAACGCTGGTTGGACGGAAGCAGGTTGGGATTTCCTCAACAACGATATCGTCAAGATAGAGGTAGCAATAGGTTGCTGAGCTTACGCCAGGAGCTGTGCGGAAGGCGATGTACTTGCCGTTGCCTGTGTAGGTGTTCAAAGGCACGGTGAAGGTGTTCCAACCTGTAGTGGCGTTGGTGAAGAAGCCGATTGAGGTGAAGGTTGAGTCAACCATTGGGTCGGTCATCACACCAAGTTCCAACTGATAAGAGTTGGTGGTTGAGTAGTACAGGCTGAAGGTGATCATCGTCTTCTGGATAGAGTCGATGGCCATCTGAGGCAATACGCCATAGCTTCTGTAGGTTGAGCTGCCGTAGAAGTAGAGGGAGTAGGTGCCGGTCTTAGCATACGATGATGAGGTGTATGGGTAAGAGGTGGCGCCGTTGTCCTGACGTGAGGTCCAGCAGGTTGGTTTGCTGGAGGTGCTGCTTGCGGTAGCGTCCTCGAAGCTGTAGCTGTAAGGCAAGTTGGCTGGCACACAACCTGTAGTGAAGGTGGTTGCGGTGCGATCGCTGTATTGGTTGTTGGCTGCGTCGCAGACTACACGCGCGTATACATAATATTGTGTAAGGCCGTCGAGCACGCCTGCAGGAACGCGGAATGGGAAGTTGTTGATGTTGACAACGGTGTCGACATTATAAACTACGAGACCTGCGTTGTAGGCACTATCCAACAAGCTTGGGAGGTAGCCGTTGCGGGTGATTTGGAGTTGAATCAACGAGTCGGCTGGATGGAGTGTGTGGAGCGATACGTAAGGGGTAGCGCCGCCGAGGTCGCCAACGTACATGTTGCTTGGTGCCTGACAAGGAACGAGCTGCTCTACGCGGAGGTCGTCGATGTAGAAGGTCACGGTGCGTTGGTTGAGGTCGCCGTCAACCAAGATGGCGAGGCGGTCGCCGGTGTTCATCTGGAGGTTAGCCAGTGAAACTTCGTAGCGTGTCCAGATGTTCTTCACGCGGATGGTGTCGAACGGTGTGAAGGTTGAGCCATCGGAAGCGTCAGACATCAAACCAACGAGAGCGATACCGTCTACGGTTGAGGCTTGAGCTACTTCGAAGCTGAGTTTGTAGTTGGCAAGGCTGCCGTTGAACTCAGGAAGTGCTGCATAGACTTTTGACGAAGCGGTGGTGCTGTAGTAGCCGTAGAGACGGAGGGCAGCACTGTCGGTCACGGTGGAGTCTGGACGGTAGGATGTCTCGGTTTGACACATCGCGTCGTAGGTGTAGTTGCCTGTTGGGAGTGTGCCTACGCTTTCGTACATGGTATTCCAGCAGGTTGGAACCGTGTTCGGTTGGTTGATGCGTGGAATGTTGAAGTTGGTTGCGTAAGGCAGTGCCTGTGCTGTACAAGCGGTGGTGAAGATGCCTGGCTGACTCCAGAGTGATGTCTTGCCGTCGGCAGCATTACAGTCGGCTTTGACGTATACCCAGTAGGTCTGGTTGACGGTGAGGTAACCAGAGAGGTCGAGGTATGGGTCGGTCAACTGCTCTTCGTACATGAAGACTGATGCTTCGTTGCCAGTGATGGTGTCTGGGTCAACTTCTTCAGTGGTCATGAGGAAGTCGAAGGTGAGGCCGTTGTTGGCACCCCAGCTGATGTATGCGCCGTTGCCAGTGATTTGGGTGGCGGTCACGTTGTCTGGAGTTACGCAGAGGCGGTCTTCTTCGATGGTGATGTCGTCGATATAGAAGTAGGAGTAGGTGCCACGGAGGTTGGCGTCGCCGTAGAAGGCGAAGTACTTACCGTTGCCTGTGTAGTTGCGGAGGTGAACGACGTGTTCTTCCCAAACGTTGGCGTCGCCAAGGGTAACGGTGTCAACAGGAACGAAGGTGGTTACGTCGTCTGGGTCGGTCATCACACCTACGGCTACCATAGCGCCTGCAGTGCTGTAGCGCATGTAGAACTTCACGCGGTAGTTGCTGATGTCTGCCACTGGAATCAGAGGAGATGCCAAGACAGATGGAGCGGTGGTGGTGCTACTTGATACGTAGTAGTAGAGGTAGTACTGACCGCTTCGAGCTGTTGAGGTGCTGCTGGAAATGTAAGGATAGGTGTAGCCGTTGGATGGACGGGTCCAGCAGTCTGGGATAGAGGAGCTACCTGTTGAGGTGGCGTTCTCGAAGTCCCAGGTGTAAGGGATGGTGATGTATGAGCACTCGGTCTTGAAGTTGCATGCAGCCCAGCGACCGGTGTCGTTGCCAGTACAGATAGTACGTGTGTATGCGTAGTATTGTGTGCTTGAAGCGAGACCAGTGATGGTATCGGTTGAGACGCCGTTGGTGAGCACGCGGTGGTGCAGCACGTTGCTGAGGTTGTTGAGGTTGATTGGTGAGTTGTTCACTACAACTTCGTAGGCAATAGGCGTTCCCGTGGCTGGGGTGAGGTTGATGATAGCGCTGTTGTCCGAGCGGGTAACAGTGGCTAGCCAAAGCAGAGATGCTGAGGTTGTCGACACAGGCACCAGGTTGTGTACCGATTGATGTATCGTCTCTCCAGTAGAATACGATATACATGTTGGTGGTATCGGTGAAGGTGAGGGTCTCGCTGACGTTCTTCCAGTTGACGGAAGTGGCGGTTGGGTCGTTGAGGTAGCCCTTGGAGCCGTTCAAGCTGATCCAACCTGCAGGGTCGGCAGTTGCGCTGGTGATCTTACCACCTGAACCGGCTGTGAAGGTTTCGTTGGCTGGAGCAAGGTAGGCTTTCATGTAGTCGATGCTGCTCTCGCCACCGCCTTTCCAGTCGAACGATACTTCGTAGATGCCTGGGGTGAATTTCACCAAGCGGTAAGCGAAGACGTATGAAGCACTGGTGATTTCGTAGGCTGCGGTTGTGCCGTTGGTGTTGGAGATGTACATTGACTTGGAGTCGCCGCTACCGGTTGCGTTGCCGATGACCCATTTGTTGACTTGGGTGCCGTTGGCAAATTGCCACTTGGCGTTGTCGGTGTTGTTGCTGAAGTCGGTAACCAATGGCAATGCCTCTGGAACAGCGGTGGTGGCAAATGACACTGAGCTGGTCCATGCTGAGGTGTCGCCGGCGCCGCAGATTGCGCGAACGTAGGCTTTGTAGTTGGTGAGACCAGCAAGGCCGTTGACAGAGGCATGAGGCACGCTGACGATTTGGGTCTTCAATGGATTGTTCACGGTGCCGTTGGCAGCGGTGATAGCTACTTCCCAGTTGACACCTGGAACGGAATCCCAAGCGAGGGATACGGAGTTCTCGGTTACGCCGCTCATACGGAAGCCCATTGGTTTAGGACAGCTTGGAGCGAGGTCGAGGACTACGTCGTCGAGGTATACGTAGTTGTAGGAGCTGGTTGAGCTCATGTCGCTGAAGGCGATGTATTGGCCATTGCCAGTGTAGCCGGCAAAGCTTACGTCGTATTCTGCCCAAACACCGGTCTGTCCAGCGGTTCTGACTACTGTCACTGGAGTGAATGAGTTGATGCTGTCTGGATGATCCATCACACCGACGGTGAGGTTGTAGACGGTGGTTGATGAGTAGAGGATGGCGAATGAGATCTGGAGGTCTTGGATGGTCTTACCTGGCACGTTGACACGTGGCAATACAGCGATGTTAGGCACGTTGGAACCTGAGCTGTAGTAGTAGAAGTAGAGACTCTTTCCTGAACCGCCACCATTGGTGTGGTTGTAAGAGGTGCTGCAGTAAGGATAGCTGGTTGAGTAGGCTTGAGCCTTAACCCAACAGGTTGGGAACGAACCGGTGCTTGAGCCGTAGGCTGCACTCTCAAAGTCTTCAACGTATGGGAGGGCGGTGATGTCGCCGCAAGCGGTGGTCACTGCTGCAGATACCCATGCGCTGTAGTCGCCTGCACCGCAGATAGAGCGTACGCGAACGCTGTAGGTGGTGCTTGCGCTAAGGCCTGTGAAGGTGAAGCTTGGGGTTGATACAACGGTGTCGACTACTGCGGTGCCGCCAAGAACGAGCTGTGCTTCCCATTGGGTCTCGCCGAGTGGTGAAGGGGTCCAGGTAGCGGTGAAGCTGCTCTGACCGGCTACGCCTGTGTTGAGGTTGCTTGGAGGAGCGCAGGTGAATGGGGTGATGGTGATGTTGTCGACAGCTGCAGGTGGCTGTGTACCGGCTGAACCGTCGTTCTTCCAGAAGAAGACGAGGTTGTAGTTGATGGTGTCGGTCACGGTCAACATGTAGTTCTGACTTTCCCATGTGCTCTTGAGGTTCAGCTTGGTGCTTGGACCTGAGAGTGAAATCCATCCTTGTGGGTCAGTCTGGATGGTGCTGGTCATACCGTAGGCGTTGCCTGCCTCTGGGGTGACGCTGGCTGGCAAGAGGAATGCACGGAGCACGTCGTAGTTGCCTTCGCCATAGCCGGTCCAGTCGAAGTTGATTTCGTAAACGCCTGGGTCGAAGTGGATGGTACGGAGTGCATAAACATAAGATACCGATGTTACGGTGTAGTTATGTGCACGTGTAGTACCAGAGGTGGCGTCAGAGATGTAGAGGGCATGTGTGCCTACGCCGTTGTGAGCTGCTGTGTTGATCACCCATTTATTGGTTTGGGTGCCGTTGATCAAGTCCCATTGGTTGACCTCTGCGTCTTCGAAGTCGCATGAGTAAGGTACGGTGGCTGGAACTTGTGTGGTTGAGAAGCTCATTTCGGTGCTCCAAGGACCTTGACCGTTGCCAGCTGCGCTGCAGTCTGGTTGGAGGTATACGTAGTAGCGGGTCTTTGGAGTGAGGCCTGTGAGTTGATATGGTGAAGCGCCGATTTGGGTGTTGAGCACGTTGCCAGTCTGTGTGGCAGGGTTGGTCAACGCGGTGGTGCTTACTTTGATGTTCCATGTGGTGGCGGTGCCGAGCCAGGTGATGGTGGCTGAGTTGCCGCTCACGTTCTCTGCCTTGACAACAGAGGCTTTTGGACAGAGTGGAATTTCTGATACTTCAACGTCGTCAACATAGTAGTAGAATGATTTGTTGGAGAAGAAACTTTATTTGTAGTAGTTGAAAAAGATCCACTTGGAGTTTGAGGTCCATGAGTAAAATCTTCCTTACTAAAAGTAGTTTTATTTGCATCTTTATTAATTTGTTCAATTTCCTTTTCCGTATTTTCATTATCTTTCTTTTCTGATTCTTTTACATTAGTAATTTCCTTTTCACCCACTCTAGCGGCATCAATACTAGATTTCAAATTCCTAACTTCATTCTTTAAATTCTGATTTTCAACTACTAAAGCCTTCTTCTCTTTTTCAAGATTCCTTATAATATTATCATATTCATTATATCTTTTTCTAAATAACATTTTAAATAATATTTTGTAATATTTTGAACATTAGTTGTATTATTTATATTCTCATTGCTTTCTGATTTTTCAATATCAAGAGAATTAAAGTAATTTTCAATGCAGCCAATTCTTTATATTTTATTCCCAAGAATTCCTTCATTTGATAAGAAAATTTGATTATTATTATTCAAGGCCTCTTCCTGCCAAGCTGTTTGAGGAATACGGCGATAACATAAACGAGGACACAGTATTCCCCGAGGGACTTATCGCACAGTACGGCGATTCCATGAGGAAGCATTTTGACCCTGAAACATACAGAAACGAGT
>CALEJM010000136.1 GCA_937898265.1 uncultured Porphyromonadaceae bacterium | reverse complement strand
ACTCGTTAGGATACTTGCCGTCGGTAATCTTCTTTTGGATGCCTTGATGGTACTCTTCGTTTCTCACACAGTACTGACGAAAACTCATCTTCTTGAAAAAACTTGGTTGGTTGCACCATCTAGCAAGTTGAGTGTATAAGTCTTTAAAACGACTTTTTTTATAATCCTCAAAACGCATGATGTATGGCAGGCAGCCAAACTCCATCAAAGTTTTGATTCTCCAAAATGTTCCTTCTATATCACGTTCATCTAGACTATCAAAGGCGACAATCACATAAAGTTTGGTTTCTCGTGTCACAAACTTTTTCCAGACTTTCAGACCTTTGATAGTTTGTTCGACTTGCTTCCATTCGTGTGGGTCATCTTTTCTATAATGGTCAAATGCAAAGATAAAGTCGCCATAATACTTAACATTGGCAAATAGCTTTGCTTTCTCCTCAGTCATTAGGCGAATATCCATTCCTTGTCGGAACTGAAAGGCTTTGCCTGTTGCCTGAAGTTCTTCCATTACTTTCTTAAATACCTTGGGTGGAGCAGCCATTATGTTGTCATCCCAAAGGTAGATTTTAGGGCGAGAGGGGTCAAGAAATTCTGATACTGGCGACCATTGGTAAACGTGGCTTTGCTCACGATTTACACAGAAAGCACAATGACGAATACATCCTCTTGTAGTAAAACCAATGGAATAACTTATGTAATCATCCCAATCGCGTTTCTTTTTCTTTGGGTCGCCACCAGTTTGTATTTCTATGAATTCGTCGTAAAGATTAAAATCTGGGCGGTGATGCTCAACCTCTTTTGGAAGGCTAGGAAGTTTGTTTACATCGTCCTCAAATTCCTCTAGAAAACCTGTTCCACCATAGAATATAAAGTGGTTTTTTATGAGTGTGTTAATGAATTGTGGGCGTTTTGTAAACTTGAAAACCTGGGAGAGAACTAAAATATCGTACTGAATCTCATCTATACAGAATGTGGATTCCACTTTGATTTCGTCGTAACTACAAATTAGTCTAACTTCATGACCGAGAGCCTTGCAATAGCCTGCTATTTTTTCTAAAGCTAGGTTTGGATGCCTAGTGCCATGGTCTAAGAGGTCGGCATCTATGATACCAACTTTTAGCTTTTCGCCCGTTATAAATGGCTCTATAGCGAAACCAATGCTATTTTTAAGTGCTCGAAGCATTTCTTTTTAGAAATCAAATAGGTCGGGGAGGGTGATGCCAAAGGCTTTGGCAAGTTTCTCAATGTTGCAGAGGGTGAGGTTCTTTTCGGCGCGTTCTATCATGCCGATGTAGGTGCGGTGGAGTCCCGCTTTGTCGGCAAGGTCTTCTTGTGAGAGCTTGGCTTCGGCTCTGAGTTGCTGCACTCTCTTGCCAAATTTGACAAGTATTTCTTCCTTCTCTTTCACTGGTATAATTTTTTGCAAATCTACTAATTATAGTATGCACGCACAACATACTATAATTAGCATTTTCGGTGGGGTGTGCTGCCTTCTGCTGGGAGGAACCGGCAAAATAACTTGTTGATCTAAAAAGATCTAAATATGATGGTGTGGAGGTTAATGGGATCTAAATGGTTTGGTGGGGCGTGGGAGAAGGAGTATTTTTGTGGCGTGAATTTTGTTTTATAGTGATATATGGATAAGCAAAGTGTTTTGGAGCAGCGTTTGGTAGCGGAGCTGAGGCGACGTGGAGCGCTGGAGGAGGTTATCTGTGAATGGGATATTCAGACGGTGCGTGAGTGCTGCTGTTGCCGCCGACTGATGGATGAGGGGTGGTTGTTTCGTGGTTATGAGACGTTCTGCTCTGATGAGTGTCTGATACAGGCGCACCCCGAGGTAGACCTCGAGGTGCTGCGGAGTGAAGCGTCTACGAACGATAGCGATTCGTATTGGACGAAGTGGGAAGGATGAGAGAGGGTCTGCCTCTTCGCCTTATCGCCCTATCGCCTAATAGCCTAATTCCTCAAAGGGTCTACCTTTCGAACTTTTCGAACCTTTCGAACATTTCTTAACCTTTCGAACCCAAACAATTGCTAATTGCTAACTGCTAATTACTAATTACCTTTAGGTATAAAGATTTGGAGGTCGCTGATGATGAGGTGTAGGTGTTCGGAGAGGATGGTGGCGTCGAGGTCGCCTTCGGTGTCGTGTTCGAAGGTGAGTCGGAAGGTCTGGAAGACGGCGGCGCCGCCGTTGGCGGTGGGTGCTACGATGAAGCCGTCGATGGTCTGCCAGGGGTCAGAGAGGATGAGGGTGTCTTCGATGCGGTGGTTTTCGGCGTCGAGGTATACGATGGGGAGGTGGTAGGCGCTGTCGGAGCGTGAGTAGTATTTGTGTGGTGTGCCCGGGTAGGCCTTGGTGTATTCTTTGGTGAAGTAGATGCTTTTCCAGTTGCCGGCGGGAACGGGGCTGGTCTGGAGGTGTATGTCGGGTTGGTGTTCGAGTACGATTTCGGGGTCGGTGGTTGGTGTGTCGAGGTCGGTGTGTCTGAGGTATTCTTCGCACCAGGGGGCGGTGACGTTTTTGGAGTATTGGCTTTGTAGGTATTGGAGTTGTGACTGTGTGCGTCGTGCTTGGTCGCGTGGTATGGTGAGTAGCCATTCGGCGATTTCGTCGTTGTTTTTAGGCCAGAAGGTGTTGGCGCCGTAGGTCTTGACGGTGCGGTCGATCTGTCGTGTGAGTATGGTCTCGGTGATGTCGTAGTAGTTGAGTCCTGGGATGACGCAGGTGGCGAGCAGGAGTATGGTGATGGAGGTGACGCAGAAGGAGAGTGGTTTGCCTTTGCGTGTCTTGAGCATCATGATGGCTACGATGGCGTAGAACCAGATGTTGAGTGTGACGACGTAGAGTCGGTTGATGGTGATGCCGTAGTCGGCGATGCGTCGCCAGATGGCTACGGTCATGAAGATGAGTAGTGGTAGGGTGAGTAGTGGGAGTGGGTATAGCTGTTGTTGTATGCGTTGGTCTTTTTTGTTGTTGGTGGGTGTCTTGAGGAATGGGTAGTAGAGTGCCCATACGAGGTAGAAGATGAACATCATGATGCATGCGAGCCAGGTGACGCCGCCGTTGGGGAGCGACCAGTTGCAGATGCAGACGATGAGGTTGGCGTAGAGTGCGAGTAGGTAGAGTGTGAAGATGATGAGGAAGGTGCGTGCGATGCCTCGGCTGAAGGTGGCTCGGTGTGAGAGTCGTGGTCGTACGAGGATGTAGAAGCTGGTGCCGAAGTAGAGTGCCCAGACGCCGAGGCATTCGAAGGTGATGGTGAAGGTGTTGCTTCCTACGGCGTCGCAGAGGGTGAAGATGCCGTAGACCCATGCGAAGATGAGTGCGCCGACGACGAGCCAGAAGAGTCCGCTGAGGAGCAGGTTGCGTATCCACTGGAAGATGAAGGTCTGGTGTGCGATGTCGTCTTTCTGTGCGCGGAAGGAGGCGATGGGTATGAGGAGTAGCACGGATGCCATGGCGGCGAAGTGTCCGATGATGACGCTGATGGGCCATTGTCCGGAGAGGAAGAACCAGATTGAGTCGGCCACGACGAGGGTCTGTAGTATGATGGTGGCGTTGCGTCCCCATCGTTTGGTGCGTCCTTGTCGTGCGAAGCAGAGGAAGAACTCGGCGACGGCGGCGAGGAAGCCTCCGAAGACGAAGGTGAGCAGGAGGTCGGACCGGTTGTTGGTGGCGATGCAGATGTTGAAGAGTATGGCTACGATGCTGAGCAGTCCGAGGACTACGCGGTGGCATCGGAGGTTGTAACGTACGAGTGATAGACTGATGTTCATGACCCTTTGTGTTCTATATAGTATTTTTACGGTGGCAAAGTTACAACTTTTTGAGTGAAAAGTGAATAGTGAAGAGTTAAAAGTTTTTGGGCGATGAGGCAATTTAATGAGTAATTAGTAATGAGCAATGAGCAATGAGCAATGAGCAATTCAATAGGGTTGAGAAATGTTCGAAATGTTCGAAATGTTCGAAAGGGGAAAGAGTAATGAGCAATTAGCAATGAGTAATTAGAAATTAGGGCGAGGAGGCAATTTAATTAGCAATTAGCAATTAGCAATTG
>CALEJM010000135.1 GCA_937898265.1 uncultured Porphyromonadaceae bacterium | reverse complement strand
ATAATAGACGATCACGGCCGCCTGAACGAAAAAGCGCAGATTCTTGTGGGACAGGACCGTTTCGAGGCCCGCAAGAATATTGTGAAGATGCTTGAAGATGCAGGCTGTCTTGAGAAGATAGAGGAATATACTTCTCCTGTAGGATACAGCGAGCGTACAAACGCTGTAATCGAGCCGAAACTGTCTGCACAGTGGTTCCTCAAGATGGAAGACCTAGCCAAGGATGCACTTGAGGCTGTGGAGTCCGGCCGCGTGAAGTTCATTCCCGACAAATTCAGCGACAACATCAAGGACGAGAATGGCAAGACACCTAAAGTCAAGATTAAGAACTGTCTGAAGTATATCCCCGAGCTGAAACAAGCCGCCGAGGGAGCAGACAAAAACATATCCTCAATGTTGCTTTACGCACAACAGCTTGAGGACACCAACCGACAACTCGGCATCCACGCTTGCGGTGTTATCATCGGCGCCGACGACCTCACGAAGTTTGCCCCACTGGCAAC
Source organism: uncultured Porphyromonadaceae bacterium (assembly GCA_937898265.1). Taxonomy (GTDB): domain Bacteria; phylum Bacteroidota; class Bacteroidia; order Bacteroidales; family Paludibacteraceae; genus HGM05398. The sequence continues at coordinate 4,576 of CALEJM010000135.1, read as the reverse complement.
GGTAACCGATAAGAAGACCAACAAACAGGTGATGGTTACGCAGTATGATGGTCACGTGGTTGAGTCTGTCGGACTGATTAAGATGGACTTCCTGGGTCTCAGCACCCTCTCCATCATCAAGGAAGTGCTGCGCAACATCAAGAAGGCAAGAGGCATTGACATCGATATTGAGTCTATACCGATTGACGACGCAGAGACTTATAAATTGTATGCCCGTGGCGAGACGGTAGGTATCTTCCAGTTTGAGTCAGCAGGCATGCAGAAATATCTTCGCGAACTGCAGCCAACGATGTTCGGCGACCTCATCGCGATGAACGCTCTCTATCGTCCTGGTCCTATGGACTATATTCCAGACTTCATTGCCCGTAAGGCCGACCCTTCAAAAATCTCCTACGACATCCCAGTCATGGAGACGTATCTCAAAGACACTTACGGCATTACAGTATATCAAGAACAGGTGATGTTGTTGAGTCGTCTGTTGGCAGGTTTCACCCGCGGTCAGTCAGACGCACTCCGTAAGGCAATGGGTAAGAAGCTGAAAAAGGTTCTGGACGATTTGAAGCCTAAGTTTATCAACGGCGGTGTCAGCAACGGACATCCGAAAGAGATTTTGGAGAAGATTTGGGCCGACTGGGAGAAATTCGCTTCTTATGCGTTCAACAAATCGCACGCCACATGCTACGCTTGGGTTTCCTACCAGACTGCCTACCTGAAGACTCACTATCCTGCTGAGTTTATGGCAGGTCTGCTGACCCGAAGCAAAGACACTCCTGCCGACGTCAGCAAATTCATGGACGAATGTAAACGCATGCGTCTGAACATCAAGGGACCTGATATCAACGAATCGTTGTTGAACTTTGCTGTCAACGCAACGGGCGAGATTCGCTTCGGTCTTGGTGCTATCAAAGGTGTGGGCGAAGGTGCTGTTGACGCGATTGTCAAAGAACGTGAGGAGAATGGTCCATATAAGTCAATATTTGATTTCATGGAACGTATCAGCCTGAAGGACTGCAACAAAAAGACTATTGAGAGTCTGACGATGGCTGGTGCCTTCGACTCACTCAATTCCCTTTCACGCGAAGAGATTTTGGGTGCATGCGAGAGTGGACGTATGATGCTTGACGAGCTGGTTGCCTATGGCAATAAGGTTCAGCAGAGCAAACGACAGAGCTCGGGCTCTACCCTCTTCGGCGATGAGTTGGACCAAATCGAGATTGCAAAGCCGCAACCTGTTCCCGCTGGCGAGGTCTCTTTGATTGACCGTCTTAACAAAGAGAGAGATTTGATTGGTATCTATCTGTCGTCGCACCCGCTCGACAAATACCACATGATTATCAAATACGGTTGTAACGCCACTGCGAAAGAGCTCAACAATGCGTTGATCAACAAACAAATGAAGACATTTGTCTTTGGCGGAATGGTTTCCAAAGTCAAAGAAGGACTCACCAAAACCGGCAACCCTTATGCCGTTCTGACGATTGAAGACTACGTCTCTACCTTTGAGATTCCGTTCTTCGGCAAAGACTACACCCAACACAAAGGATTCCTTAAAGAGGGATTGTTCCTGCTGTTCAAAGGTGTAATCCAAAGACGTGAGAACAAATTTGGATTCAAAAAGCCACAACCTGAGCCTCAGGCGAACCAAGAGGAACGCTGGGAGATAAAAATCAACAAGATTGAGCTCTTGCAAGAGGTGAAATTGGACACTCTTATCAACAGCTTCTCCATCACTATCGACCTCGACAAACTCAGCGAGATGGCGGCCAAAGAATTTGTCACCACCATCAGAAACCACCCAGGCAAAACTCCGCTCTACATCAATATCCACGACAAGGAAGAGGTAGGTGGAGACGTTCGTCTCTATTCTCGAGGAGTGGCGGTCGACATCAATGATTCCTTGTTGGAAGATTTTGAAAAGATCAACGCCCACAATATCTTCGATATCAGAATCAACGACAAGTCATGCAGCAAGATAGAAGTTACAGAACTGGAAGATAACTTCAACCTTTCAGACGAGTTGCTTGAGAACGATGATTAAGCTTTTATACCCGACGCAAATTATGTAGTTTGAAAAAAAACATGTATCTTTGCAAGGTAAAATTGCTCCCCAAAATACGCAAATAATAAATTAAAGAAATAAGAATTATGTCACTTCAAGTAACAGAATCAAACTGGGAAGAAATTCTCAAAGGTAATGAAAGAGTTGTTATCGAATTCGGCGCTCCAGGTTGTGGCCCTTGCCGCAAGAACGCTGAGCTCATCGAGACAGTTGCTGCCGACTACGAAGGTAAGGTAACTTTCTGCATCACCGACATGGCTGAGCATCCAGACGTAGCTATGGAGTGTGGCGTAAGAAACGCTGCTACTATCCTCTACTTCAAAAACGGTGAGAAAGTAGCAAAAACCGTTGGCGCTGTCGACAAAGCAACTTTGAAGAAAAACATTGACGCTTTGCTCTAATCTCCCAGCTTAGGGAATCTTAAAGAGGAATGGACTCGCTCCACTCCTCTTTTTTTGTTGCTTAAACCAAACAGTATCAATACAAGAAGAGCCCAACAGATAATCTGTTGAGCTCTTTTATTTTATGTTGGAATAAGTCCTGAGTTACTATTCTTCAGTAGTTTCCTCTTCTTTTTTGTCGGCCTCGTCAATGAGGGTGATGCGTGAGGTGATGTCTACCAATTGCTGTTTCAAATCAGCGATTTTCTTGGTCACCTGTTCAACGAGTGTGCTACCGTTTTTAGAAGCAGCATTCAAGAAACCGAGGTTGTTTTCGTATTGAACGATTTCTGCTTTCAAAGTTTCGAATTGTTTTTGCAAACGGCTCTTCTCACTGTTGCCTTTGCCTTGAGCAATGGCAGCGAGTGTATTGCTCTCGCCTACAGCACCGCGAAGCAAACCGAATTGTTTGTCGCAAGCCTCACGATAAGCCTTTTGGATTGCCTCTTTCTCACGATAAGGAACGTGACCGATAGCACCAAACTCATCAACCAAAGCACGCAAAGCCTTGCGGTCGGCATCGTTGTCGCCTGTTGGAACAAAAGCGTTGATTTTCTCAATCACTTCTTGTTTCAACTTCATATTCTCAAGTTCTTCTGGTTTGCCACGTCTTGCTTCGGCGCGACGATCAAAGAAATGGTTGCAAGCGGATTGGAACTGAGCCCACAAAGCCTCAGATTGTTTGTGGCTAACAGCACCAATTTCTTTCCAACGTTTTTGGATTTCAGTGATTTTGTTTGCGGTATCCTGCCAGTTGGTATTGTCTTTCAACGCTTCTACCTCACTGAGAAGATCGCGTTTCTTTTTCAAGTTCTCTGAAAGACTTGCTTTGATGCGTTTGTAGAATTGGATACGTGTCTGATAGATGTTCTCGCAGATTGCTTTGTAGCGACGTCCCAATTTGCTGTTGCGGAATTGAGGTTCGCCAGTAGCTTTCCATTTTGCTTGAAGTTCTGAAACCTTAGCAACGATTTCATCCCATTGCTTGTTGGTCTTAACCTCTTCAAGGTTGATTGCTTCGAGTTCGTCGCAGATAGCAGAACGTGTCTCGTTGATTACGTTGTCGTTCTCTTTTTGCTGACTTGCAAACTCGCGATAACGGTTGTAAACGATTTCTGCTGCTTCTGAAAAACGCTTGTAAATCTCTTCGCGTTTGTCGGTTGGCACAGAACCGGTCTCATTCCATTGAGTGCGGAACTGTTTCAACATAGCAAATGCTTCAGCTGGATCTTCGCTGTCTTTCAATGCTTCAAGACGCTCACAGAGTTCCAGTTTATATTTGTAGTTGCGGTTGAACTCCTCGGTGCGAGCCTCGTTGTACATCTTGATCATTGGGTGGAATGTGTCAAGATAGCGTGAGTACTCTTTCTGCATCTCCTCACGTTTGTCGGAAGGAACAGCGCCAAGGGCTTTCCACTCTTTCTGAAGTGCAAAGAATTGTGGGATTGATTTGCTGAGGTCACCTTCTTGACTCAAAATCTGGAATTTCTCAAGGATGACTTTCTTGGCTTCGTAGTTTTTCTCGCGCTCAGCGTCCAACTCAGCCATTTTATTTTTGAAGATCTGCATCAGTTCGTTGAACTTCTCTGTGATAGCGTCAACAACTGTTGTCTTTTCTTCTTCTTGATTTTCTTCTGCCTCTGGTGCTTCAGCGGTTTTTGTCTTTTCGTTGAACGCACGAACGATGGCAGAAACGATGCCTCTACGTCTTGACAACTCGTCACCTTCTATCAAGTCTTTCAACTTTGAAATTAAGTGCTAAATTACAAGGACTTGGTCCAAAATTTAAATTGAATATTATTTTAGATAATTGTGGAAAAGAGCCTTTATTCAACTGTGAATTAGTTATTTCATATGATGTTCAAATTTTCAATTTTAAAAAAGAACTAAAAGAAGACTCGAAAAAGGATTCAGATAAACAAACAGAAAATTTATTTAAAATCGTAGATTATTTAATCTGAAGTCTATTGAAAAATCCTACTCATCGCATTTCACATAAATTAGCACTTGTTCATAATTTTCTTATTGATTATTCCATAAATTGTTCGAGATATTTAAAAAAGATAAACGAAAGGAG
>CALEJM010000134.1 GCA_937898265.1 uncultured Porphyromonadaceae bacterium | reverse complement strand
CATGAAAGCCGAAGCAGAAGCCAATGCCGAAGCCGACAAACGCGAAAAAGAACGCGTCGAAAAACTCAACAAAGCCGACGCTACTATCTTCCAAACCGAAAAACAACTCGCAGAACTCGGTGACAAGATTCCTGCCGACAAAAAAACACCTATTGAGGAAGCACTCAAAAACCTCAAAGATGCTTACGAAAAGAAAGATGCGGACGCTTGCGAAAAATATAATGCCGAACTCATGACCGCTTTCCAAGCTGCTTCACAAGATATGTACAACGCTGCTAACGCTGCCGGACAAGCTGGTCCACAACCTGGACAACAACCTGGCAACAGCAACGACAACCACGACTCCAACGCCGAAGATATCGACTTCGAAGAAGTCAAATAACCCACTTTTTCGCACTTTTTTGCAAAAAAGTTTGCATATTCCAAAAATTTGTTGTACCTTTGCGCGATTTTTCGTGTAGAGGTACTTTTTTTATTCGTAAATTTAAATGGTACACTATACATGCAAATCGTCAAATTACTTATTGTTTAACCCTTTAACGCTTGGGTAACGACCACCGGTCGCCGACCAAGCACTCTACCATTATGGCAGAAAATTTATCTCTCCAGAACTTCGACTGGGATGCCTATGAGAAAGAAGCTCAAGGTCAAAAAAACGAAGAAGTTATTTCCCGTTATGATGCTACCTTAAACGCAATCAAGGACAATCAAGTCGTTGAAGGTACTGTTATGTCTATCAACAAACGTGAAGTGGTTGTAAATGTAGGCTTCAAGTCTGATGGTATTGTACCAGCAGCTGAGTTCCGTTACAATCCTGAACTAAAGGTTGGAGACAAAGTGGAAGTCTTTATTGAGAGTCAAGAGGATAAGAAAGGTCAACTTGTTCTCTCTCACAAAGAAGCTCGCGCATCACGCAGTTGGGATCGCGTTAACGAAGCTTGCAACGCAGGTGAAATCGTTACCGGTTTTGTTAAATGCCGTACGAAAGGCGGTATGATTGTTGACGTACTTGGAATGGAAGCATTCTTACCAGGTAGCCAAATCGACGTTAAGCCTATCCGTGACTATGACGTATTCGTTGGCAAAACAATGGAATTCAAGATTGTTAAAGTCAATCAAGAGTTCCGCAATGTTGTTGTTTCTCACAAAGCTCTTATTGAAGCCGAACTGGAAGCACAACGCGCAGAAATCGTTTCTCATCTTGAGAAAGGTCAAGTGCTTGAAGGTATTGTTAAGAACATCACGAATTATGGTGTATTCATTGACCTCGGCGGCGTAGATGGTTTAATCCACATCACAGACCTCAGTTGGGGACGCGTAGGTGATCCTCACGAGTTATTGGAAGTGGAGCAAAAGATTAACGTTGTTATTCTCGACTTCGATGATGACAAACGTCGTATCGCACTTGGTTTGAAACAACTCACTCCTCATCCATGGGATGCTTTGGATGCTAACCTCAAAGTTGGTGACACTATCCATGGTAAAGTAGTGGTTATGACTGACTACGGAGCATTTGTAGAAGTTGCTCCTGGTGTTGAAGGTCTTGTTCACGTCAGCGAAATGAGTTGGAGTCAACACTTACGTAGCGCTAATGACTTCTTGAAAGTTGGACAAGAAGTGGACACTGTCATCTTGTCATTAGATCGCGAAGAGCGTAAAATGTCCTTAGGCATCAAGCAACTCAAAGCTGATCCTTGGGAGAACGTAACAGAGAAGTACGCTGTTGGCACACGCCACTTCGCACATGTACGCAACTTCACTAACTTCGGTGTCTTCGTAGAAATAGAAGAAGGTGTTGACGGACTTATCCACATCTCTGACTTGAGTTGGACAAAGAAAATCAAACATCCAAATGAATTCACTTCTATCGGAGCAGAAATCGAAGTTGTCGTTCTCGAAATTGACAAAGAAAATCGTCGTCTCAGCTTAGGCCATAAACAGCTCGAAGACAATCCTTGGGAAGAATTGGCAGCTAAATACGGAGTAGATGCAATTGTTGACGGAAAAATCGTTGAACTCAGCGACAAGGGTGCGGTTATAGCACTTGAGGATGGTGTAGAAGGCTTCTGCACATCACGTCACTTAGCAAAAGAAGACAAATCTGCTCCTAAAGTTGGAGATACCTTGACATTCAAAGTGATTGAGTTCAGTCGCGAATCTAAACGTATCCTGCTTAGTCATCTTCGCACTTGGGAAGAGCATAAAGAAACTGTAAAAGAGGCTAAACCCGCTGCTAAGAAAGAGTCTGCAGTTGAGTTACCTAAAATGGAAAAAACCACTTTAGGAGACCTCTCTGTTTTAGCTGAATTGAAAGCAAGCATGGAAGAAACTCCTGCTGAGGAGAAAAAACCTGCTAAAAAAGCTACCAAGAAAGCCGCTAAGGAAGAAGCTGCAGAAGCTCCCGTAGAGGAAACTCCGGCAGAGGAAGCTCCAAAGGCAAAGAAAACAAC
>CALEJM010000133.1 GCA_937898265.1 uncultured Porphyromonadaceae bacterium | reverse complement strand
TTTTCCTTCCCGACGAACGGCGAGGCCAAAAAGTCGACAACTTTTCCTTCCCGACAGTCGGCGAGACCAAAAAGTCGACAACTTTTCCTTCCCGACGAACGGCGAGGCCAAAAAGTCGACAACTTTTCCTTCCCGACGGTCGGCGAGGCCCAAAAGTCGACAACAACTTTATACAACATAATACTAACCCTCAAAACACGAAACATCATGCAAGCAGAAAGCATCTACCTCACGAAACTTCAACGTGAAGAACTCTTCGGCCTCGGCAAAAACATGGTCGTTGTGAATAGTTTGGAGATAAAAAAAGTGTGTGACATTGCTGCCACACACTTGATATGATTGTTGTAAAGTAGCGAATTATTTGCGAACCATGAGACGGAATGATTCGTTGATATTGTTGCCTGCTACTTTTACGATGTAAGCACCATAAGCGATGTTGCCCATGTTGATGGCAACCTCCCCGCGTGCTTCTACGCTTCCCAAACGGTTGGTGTAGACGGCCTGACCGCTGATGTTGTAAACGGTGATAACGAGGTTAGGATCGTTTTGGGTGAAGAGCACTTTGAAGTTACCGTCGTTAGGGTTTGGATAAGCGATGATAGCGTCTGGAAGTTGCTCGAGTTGTTCAACACCAGAGATTTCGATGGCTTTGAGAATACCGTCAACAGCGTTGATTTTGCCGTAACCCCAAGTGTTGTTAGGGGTGTTGTTGCCTGTGTAGTTGTCCTTGATGCTTGTCTCGGCGAGAATCTCACGGATACGTGATGGACCCATATTAGGGTTGGCCTCAAGCCAGAGAGCGATTACGCCAGCAGCATAAGGTGATGACATGGAGGTGCCTTGCATCCAACCGTAGAGGTAGGTGTTGCCATTGACAACGTTTTGACTTGCTGGGTCGTAGATGCTGCTGCTCTTGATGGCGTTGGTGTTAGGCAAAGAAGATACGATGCCAGTGCCAGGGGCTGCTACGTCTGGTTTGATGCGACCGTCGGCGGTAGGACCTTGGCTTGAGAATGAGGCGATGTCGCCAACGCGCTCGTAGTAGTGGTTGTGAGTTGCATAAGCACCTACGGTGATGATGTTGGTGCCAACACCGCTGATTTCACCTACGCTTGAGCTGTTGTTGCCGCTAACGAAACCAGAGAGACCGTTTTTGTTGAATGTGCAGAACTGACCGTCAGCCCATGCGTTGACAACGCCACCTTCTGGACCGGTGATGATGAGGCCGATGTAGTTGCCGTTGGAAACGCTGTTGAGTTGGAATTGAATCTGAACGTGACCCTTGTTGTTTGAGTTGGCCTCTCTGCCAGCAGCAATGATGACTGAACCGCTTGCACCAGAGGTTGGGCGGAAGTTCTTAGTGGCAGTGGAGAGAGCATTGATATCGCCAGAAGTTGAGAGTTCTTCCAAACTTGACTTTTGAATTACAGAAACGCGAACGTTGTAGTCGGTGCCTGGATCACCCCAAATGTCTACAGTACCGAATGTCTGGTTGTAGTAAGTCATGAATTGGAGTGAAGTCTTCACCTCTTGTGATGAGGCGGTGAAGGTCTTTTTGAGGTGGAGGTTGTCGTAGCCTTCGTTGCCTGCAGAACCAACAACGATATGACCAGGAACGGCTTCTGTCAGTTGGTCGATAACACGGTCGAAAGTAGAGGTTCCATCGTGAGGACCGATGTGTGAACCGAGACTCAAGTTGACAACAGCTGGTTTGTTGACAGATGAAGCGTAGTCGAAGATATATTTTACGCCGTTGGCAATAGAAACGTTGTCGCTCGAGCCGTCGTATACGTTGTAGCTTACAAATACGAGGTCTGATTTAGGTGCTACGCCGTAGTATTGGTTGCCGTTGATTGTGTCTGCGCCGGCAGCGATACCCATAACGTGAGAAGCGTGACCGGTGTCGTCGTTACGGTCGTCAAAGCGTGCTGAAACGATGGCTGCAGAGTCGGCGTATTCGTAACCGCTTGAGAAACCTTGAGGAGCGTTGCCGTTGCGGTTTTGATTCCATACGCGTTTCAAACGGAGTTGTGTGCCGCCCATGTTGAAGAAGTTGATGTGGTCGTATTGCAAACCGTAGTCAACAACACCAACAACAACCCCTTCGCCATAGAATGGGCGAGAGAGACCAGTGCCGGCGTGTGCTTCGGTCACACGGCTTGCTGGACGAGCGTTGTCCATTTTTGTGCCTACGTTTGTGCCTACTTCAATGTACTGAACGTCTTGCAACTCAGAGACTGCTTCAATGGCTGTCATAGGAATCTTTGCGGTGATGATTCCGTTGAACTCGGCTTCTACGATGACTCCGACATTCTCTAAGTTCTCAATGTTGGCGCCTTTTGTCAAATAAATAAAGGCATTAACATAGTTCTCATTGTTGCTAGCCCTTGAGATAGGGAAGCTTTTGCTCATGCTTCTTAAAGCATCAGTAGTTGTCGCCGTTTTTGCAGTCTCAACAAAGATGCGAGTTGCTGGCGATAACTTTGACTGTGCTGTTGCTACCATAGAGGCCAACAACAGTGCACAGATAAACAAAGTTTTTCTTGTCATAAATGTATTGTAATTTTTTTGTTATTTCTTTAATCCTGGGCGTGGTGTCATGACGCGCTGTGCCATTTCAATCTGAACGATGCCGTTGATTTTCAGCATCTCATTGACGGCTTTCACCGGGATGGTGAATGTGTAGATGCCGTCGTTGAAATAGGTCAGCGTGCCACCGAGTCCTTCAAACTTGACCGCCTCAAAGTTTTGCATGGAAACTTGCATGAAACCTCTGATGCAATACTCGTCGTGTTCGTCAATGAAGATGTTGTGGTTGTTGAACAACTCATTGGAAGGACGGTAGTTCTCAAGGGTGGTCAATGCTTTGGTTTCTTCGACAAAGTCGCTCCAAAATAGTTGGAAACCTTTTGAGAAACTGATGTTTGAAGGGAGTTTGGCAACTACCACACTCTCTGACTTTTTGCTACGTTGTGACTTGTTTGCTCGTTTGGCTTCACAAACAGGAAGCATCATGATCAAGCAAAGTGCCAATAAACAAATTTGTTTACCGTATTTCATGTTTTAGTTTATTTTGTCTGAGTCTTAAACTCAATAAATTGTTTGCTACTTGGTGTTATTGCTGCTCTTCCGTCGGTTCGGAGTCCTACAATCCAGAGGATTTTCTCGGTGTCGCAAAGCAACCAAATCTCTTTCTTCGTCTGACGGTCAATTTTCTGATTGATGAAGAAATCACTGACCTTTTGCATCCCTTTCATG
>CALEJM010000132.1 GCA_937898265.1 uncultured Porphyromonadaceae bacterium | reverse complement strand
AAAGATTGTGTATGCAAATTATAACGCTCCCCAAACATTATAAATACATAAAAAACCCGTTATCATGGATTTCCTTAAACGCTACTTCAAAGGAGACCTCGTCATCTGGATGGTCTATTTCCTCCTGGTGCTCATCTCCATTGTGTGCCTCTACAGCGCCTCCTACCGTCTGACCAACCACGGCTCGACGGTCGGCCCTATCCTGAAGCATACGATGATGCTGGGTGCCGGCTTTGTCGGTATGTTCGTGCTGCAACATGCGCCACGCAAGATAATACGTCCTGCCGGATGGTTCCTCCTCTTCGGCTCATGGGTGCTGCTGGCAGCCACATTGATTGTGGGACAGTCGGGTGGCGACGCTCAGCGCAGCCTCTCCTTTGCCGGTATCAACATCCAACCCTCTGAGTTTGCCCGACTCGGTCTGCTCATGGCGATGTCCGACATCATCTACCGCTTCCGCTGCAATCCCGATGGCGAGAAGAAATACTTCGGTCTGCTCTTAGGCTTCTTCTTCTTCACCGCCGCACTGATTGTGACCCAAGCGCTCTCCACCACCCTGCTCCTCAGCGCCACCACTGCCATCATGGTCATCTATGCCGGCTTCTCCTGGAAACGTATCCTCAAGACTGCCGCCATTGTAGGTGTCTTCTTAGGTATCCTGGTTTTCGCTTGCTACGTCAGCGCCCAAAGTGGACACTACAAACAGGACTACATCGCTTCAACCAATGCCGCTCATGCCGCATTCCTCAAAGCAACAAAACGCGCCGAGACCTGGTTTGCCCGCGTCGATCACTTCGGCGACGACGAAACGGACAAATACGTGGTCAACGATAAGAATATCCAGGAAGGCAATGCCGCTATCGCTATCGCCCTCGGTCGCATCCCTGCCGGTCCAGGCAACAGCCGTCAGCGCCGTTACCTCCCGAATGCCGACAACGACTTCATCTTCGCCATCATCGTCGAAGAGTGGGGTGTCGTTGGTGCTTTCATCATCATGATGCTCTACTCCACACTGCTGCTGCGGTGTCTGCGCATCTCCATACACGCCAAGAATGCCTACGACTCAGTATTGGTGATGAGTCTGTCGCTCATCATACTGCTTCAAGCGGTGCTCCACATCGCCATCAGCGTGGGTATGGCGCCAGTAACGGGACAGTCGTTGCCGCTGATTGGTCGCGGCGGTTCGTCCATCGTCATCATCAGCGCCTACATCGGTCTTGCCATCAGTGTGGCAGAACGCAACAGCAAGAAAGATGAGAACGAGAACGAGGAGGGGTATGAGTCGCTCCCAGGAGAGGAAATGATCTCCTCACTTATCTCCGACAAAGAATAATCAGACAACAATACAGACTATGCAACCTTACAGAT
>CALEJM010000131.1 GCA_937898265.1 uncultured Porphyromonadaceae bacterium | reverse complement strand
TGAGCCTGGCCCAATCGCCTCGTCGCCCTATCGCCTAATCGCCCAATTTCTAATTTCTAATTTTTAATTACTCATTGCTCATTAAATTGCCCCTACTATCTACTCTCCTCGCCCTTTAACGGGAGAGGGGCAAGGGGGAGAGGGTCTTCGCTTACCCACAGCGGGGCTTTTCTATTTTCTAGAAAACCTAGAGTTTCCATTGAACCTTTCTCAACCCTTCGAACACCTCGAACCTTTCTCAACCCCTCTCCCTCGCCCTTTAAGGGGGAGTTGGAGAGGGTCTCCGCTTAACCACAGCGGGGCTTTTTGTATCTACCGCCTCGGGCTATGATTTGCTCAGAAGAGAAAATCAGTCAGATCGTAAAACTGACGAGTCTCTAATGTTAAAATCATTTTAACTTACAGTATTACAGTATTACAATTAAAAAAAAGGTACCCCCTTACCTCTCCTCTTCTTCTTATATATTATATAACTTATTATATATTAATATATTATATATATAAATATAGAGGAGGAGAGAAATGGGTACCCCTCAAAAAAAACTGTAATACTGTAATACTGTATTTTTTCTCTAATGCTAAACAATCTAAAATAATTACTCACAATGACTTACAGTGTTTTTTTCTTCCTAAGCACCTCAGATATTGAAGCCCAAAAATTACAGTTTCCCTGTCAATTTGCCCCTCAAAAGAGCTTATCATCGGCAAAAAACGGGAAGACTTTGATGTTTTTCTCGCAGTTTCTACATTTTTTGCGAAGCGCAAAAACAGCGAACAATGGCACTTTTTGCCACAAACTCTAAGTGGAAAAGGGCACTTGTGTTAGTGAAAATGGGGGTCGGGAAAGCCCAATTGAAACATTCTATCGGGTTGTTTAGGGCTTCTCGGGCTCTCCGGAGGTTTCCTCGGACTCTTTGCCGACTCCGCTGAAAGCATCGCAAGCCCCCCACACTCAACATCGGAAGCAGCAACCGAATTTTGCCGAACCGTTCGGCAAAGTTCGGTTGGTTTGTTTTGTGACGTCTGATTTTCGCTCTACCTTTGCAGCGTCGTTTTGAAGTCCACTCCACGACCTCGAAACCATATCATTCACACTACACAAAACAATAATTACATCAATGAGCTGCTATCACGTTTATCTCAAAGACCGGAAGAAAGTCTGCCAGCCGGTCAACAACCGCGAGGAGTTCCTCGCCCTGCGCAACGAATGTGCCCACCTCCAACGCCTCTCCTGCGTCAGAAATGGCGATGAAAAGGCGAAAAAACAGTTGTTGGAGTTCAACTACTCGTGTATTCCCACCAACGGCGAACTCCGCGGTTGCCAAAACGCCTCCAACTCCTTCGGCATCGACATCGACCACCTCGACGAGCCCGATGAAATCGTAGTAAAACGGATTCTCAACGCCCGCGACAACATCGGATTGCTCCTCTTGGAGCGGAGCTGTCGTCATGGGTTTCATCTCGTCTGCCGCCGTCGTCAGGAACTGTCGCAGTGGGACAACATCGTCCGCGTCACGCAACACCTCAACCTCACCCCCGACCCCAAGGCACGCGACCTCACCCGCGTCTTCTTCGCCACCTCCAACGACGAGCACGACCTCATCTTCCTCTCCAACGAACTCTTCGACAATTCGCCGATGAAAACGTCATTTTTTGCAGATTTTAGGACGATTCCTTCATTCTTGGCCTATGATTCTCAAGCCTACATTTATCTAAGCACCTCCATGCTTCCTTGTGTCAGAAATATCGATGAAACGAACTGTTTCGCCCCCTGAGAAACAGAATCACCGATATGGCCCTCTCATTTCAACTTCAAAGACTAAAAATTGCCCATTTCATCGGGAAAAATCCGCCAGACAGCAAGAGAAAACTCGGGCATGAGAAATTCCCAGACGTAAGGGTAGAGCATAGGCTTCATCTCCCCTTTTTGTTGGAAGGATTTCCCCCGTCGGCGGGCGCTCTGTGGATAAGGAAAAAAATGCGCTCACTTAAATCGGTATGCTCCTTTGTCTTATTGAAAAATAATTGCTAAATTTGCACTTTCTTTCATCTTACACCTTTAATGTAGTATAAACAGCTTCTTTCCGAATAAAATAAAACAACCATAATCATGAGAAAAATCCTAACCCTGCTTTGTGTTCTAGCCCTCTTCTTTGGCGCTGTGATGCCAGCGAAAGCGCAGACCACACTCCCGTGTGAAGCGCCACCGACTCAGTTGCAGGCCTTCCGTATCACCCACAACTCAGCCGAACTGATGTGGAGTGCCTACGAGACTGCCTACGAGTACGGACTCAAGGTGTCGACCTCTGCCATCAACCCCGCTACGGCGGCTGCAGATGTGCTCGATACTACCATCTATTTCAAGCCTTTCGTCGTGACGGGACTCACCCCTGCCACCACCTATTACTTCTATGTCTCAGCCAACTGCGGCACTGATGGTCAAAGCGACTGGAGTACTGCCGGCACCTTCACCACCGGTTGCGCCCCAATAGCCCTTCCTTACAGTCAGGACTTTGAGCCGAACTCCGACTTCATGACCTGCTGGGGACTCTACTTCAACGCCAACGGTGTCTGGGCCACCCCTCCGGGCAATATCTACTACCCGACGGTATCGCCTATCTCACACACCGGAGCGCAGAGTGCCCGTCTCTATGCCAACTACGAAATGACTGGCAACAAAAACCGCTCCACACAGAGTTGGATCGTCACCCCATACATCTCCGACTCTCTGATTGGCAAACAGGTCACCTTCTACGGCTACAGTGCCTCTGCCATCGCCATCACCCACGTCGGATTGATGACCGACCCTACAGATGCCTCCTCCTTCCTTGAGGTAGCCACTGTGGGCCTCTCAACCCCTAACGTCTGGGAGGAGATCATCGTGCCATTCAACACCGTGACCGATACCGCCTATCACTACGTCGCCTTCTTCGTAGACGGCAGCGACCTCGCCTCCACTTTCTACTACTACATTGACGACGTCGTGATTGACGACCTTCCTCTCTGTCCGAAAGCCTCTGTCCTCACAGCCAACAATATCACTGCTGCAAGTGCCAACATCAATTGGATGGGTGCTGCCTCCGCATGGAATGTGAAGGTTGCTTCCCATCTCCTTAACAATCCAGCCACCGACACTGCCGACGTGCTCACCACTACCGTCAATACCAACACGTTGGCTCTCAATGGTCTTAGTCCGCTGAGCACCTATTACGTCTATGTTCAGGCCAACTGTCAGGCTGCCGGCAACGGCAACGGCATCTGGAGTGCTCCGCTCACCTTCACCACCCTCACCATGACCGACACCGTGGTCTACAACCTCGTCGTCATGTGGAAGAACGATAACAGCCTCGGCAACTCCACCGGTGCGGCAGCCATCGACAACATCTCCGTTCGCGGCTCCTACTGTCTCATCGATGCCGTCAACGTCTACGCAAGCGACATGGACGAAATCACCATCGCCAGCGTCAACGCGTCCGACGTGCAGAGTTACAGCGTCTACGTCAGCACCACCCAGATGAGCAGTTCTGCCGTCCTGGCTGCTACGCCTGATACCGTGGTGACCACCTTCCCTCTCGTCCTCGGCAACCTCCAGAGCCAGACTACCTATTATATATATGTAGTCGGCAACTGCAGCGCCACCGACAAGACCAACATCGTCTCCACCGTCCTCACCACCCCATGTGCAGCCGTCCTCGTCGACGCCACCCACACCTTCACCGAGGACTTCGACACCTACGGCACGGGTCTCAACGCCCATCCGGACTGCTGGGTATGCAACAACAACGGCAACACCACCGTCCCTTATATCTACGCCAACGCGCATCACAGCGGAGCCGCCTCACTCTGGCTCAACTCCACAGGAACGGCTTATGCCTATGCTACCACACCACGCATCACAGGCACTCCTGCCAACGGCTTGCGAGTGTCGTTCTATGGCTTCACCACCTCGGCAGCCTATTTCCTTGAGGTAGGCGTGATGACCGACCCTGCTGACGCCAACACCTTCGTGGCTATTGACACAGTGACGGCATCCAATAATGCTTGGACAAACGCTGTTGTTTATCTCTCTGCATACACCGGAGCAGGTAAGTATATCGCCTTCAAGATGGGCAGCGAGGTATACATGCACTATCCGGACACAAAACTGCCT
>CALEJM010000130.1 GCA_937898265.1 uncultured Porphyromonadaceae bacterium | reverse complement strand
GATATCCGCTATGAGAGTGTTATCAAGGTCTTTGTGGATTTGTATGATAAGGGTCTTATTTATCGTGGAGTTCGCATGGTCAACTGGGATCCTAAGGCGCTTACAGCGGTTAGCGATGAGGAGGTGATTTACAAAGAGAGTCATAGCAAGTTGTTCTATTTGCGCTATTATATCGACAATGTCGATGCTTCCGATCCTGCTCGTTATATAGTAGTGGCCACTACGCGTCCAGAGACCATCTTGGGCGATACCGCAGTGTGTGTGCATCCTGAGGACGACCGTTATCGGTGGCTTAAAGGCAAGCGCGTGATAGTGCCAGGCGTGGGCAGATCGGTGCCTGTCATTATGGATGAGTATGTAGATCGGGAGTTTGGTACGGGTGCACTCAAAATTACCCCAGCCCATGATATCAACGACTACAATCTGGGCATAAAATACGGCTTAGAGAGCATAGATATCTTCAACGATAATGGTACCCTCAACGAGAAAGGGGCACAGTATGCCAGTATGGATCGTTTTGCGTGCCGCAAACAGATTGTAAAGGACCTTGAGGCTGTTGATCTTATTGAGAAGATAGAAGACTATACGAATAAAGTGGGACATAGTGAGCGTACCGATGCCGTTATCGAGCCAAAACTCTCTGCGCAGTGGTTTATGAAGATGGAAGATGTGGCAAAGAAAGCTTTGAGCGTGGTGGAAGACGATACCATCCAGTTTCACCCTGCCAAATTCAAAAATACCTACCGTCATTGGCTTGAGAATATCAAAGACTGGTGTATCAGCCGTCAGTTGTGGTGGGGGCAACGTATCCCAGCATATTACTTTACTATAGATGGTCGCACCGAGGTGGTGGTAGCAGAGAATGCCGATGCAGCATTGCTGAAAGCAAGGCTGCAGTATCCGGACGCTCGGCTTGCGGCAGGCGATTTGCGGCAGGATGAAGATGTGCTTGACACTTGGTTCAGCAGTTGGTTGTGGCCCATTGCATTGTTCGATGGTATCCGTAATCCCGACAACGAAGAGATAAATTATTACTATCCTACCGATACGCTGATTACCGCTCCCGATATTATCTTCTTCTGGGTGGCTCGTATGATTATGGCTGGCTATGAGTATCAGGGTACCATGCCTTTCAAGAATGTTTACTTCACCGGTATCGTTCGCGACAAACTGGGCCGTAAGATGTCAAAATCACTGGGCAACAGTCCCGATCCTCTCGACCTCATCGCCCGTTTCGGTGCCGATGGTGTTCGCATGGGTATGATGCTCAGCGCCCCTGCAGGCAACGATATCCTCTTCGATGACAGCCTCTGCGAGCAGGGCCGTAACTTCAACAACAAGATTTGGAACGCTTTCCGCCTCGTAAAAGGTTGGGAAGTATCAGAGACCGAGACTCAGCCCGAGACCTCCAAGGTGGCTGTTCAATGGTTTGAGGCCAAACTGCAGCAGACCCTCACCGAAATCGACGACCTCTTCACCAAATACCGCCTCAGCGAAGCCCTCTTGGCAGTTTACAAACTCTTCTGGGACAACTTCTCATCATGGTATCTGGAGATGATCAAGCCAGCCTACGGCGCTCCTATCGACAAGGTGACCTACGACGCCACACTCGGCTTCTTCGACGCTCTGCTCCGCACTCTCCACCCATTCATGCCGTTCATCACCGAAGAGTTGTGGCAAGCCCTCACTCCACGTAAAGATGGCGAAAGCATCATGGTGGCTCGTCAGCCAGAGTTGAAACCTTTCGACCAAAGCCTCATCGCCGAATTCGAACACGCTGCCGAACTCATCACCAATATCCGTGCCACACGCGCCAAGAAGAACCTCTCCCCTAAGGAGGCTCTTGAGCTTCAGATTGTGGGCACACGCGAAAACCGCTTCGACAGCGTCGTAGTAAAACTCGCCAACATCAGCGCCATGAACACCGTTTCTGAGGCCACAGCCGGCGCAACGACTTTCCTCGTGGGCACCACACAATATGCTATCCCGATGACTGGTTTGGTCAACGTGGAGGAGGAAATCACTAAGATGGAGGCAGAATTGAAGCACCTCGAAGGATTCCTTGTGGGCGTGATGAAGAAACTCGGCAACGAGAAGTTTATGGCGAACGCAAAACCTGAAGTCGTGGCTCTCGAGCAGAAAAAACGCTCCGATGCCGAGACCAAGATTGCTACTCTCAAGGAAAACATCGCAGCCTTGAAGAAATAATCTATCGTCAACACATTTTCTACAACAATAAAGAGGTAATGCCCCAACGCGTTACCTCTTATTTATGTTCGCATAGTGAAACAGATTTTCCAAAAACATTTCGTATTCATCGTGGCGGTCATCGTCGTCGCCATCTGGGGCGAGACGTTCGTCTCGTCGAAGATACTGCTCAATGCCGGCATGATGCCTGCCGACATCTTCGTCATCCGCTTCACCCTCGCCTACCTCTTCATGGTCGCATTGAGTCACAAGCAACTTTGGGCCAACAGCCTCAAGCACGAACTCATGTTTGTGGCAACAGGCATCAGCGGTGGTTCGCTCTATTTCTTGACCGAGAATATGGCTTTGAAATTTTCGGATGCCTCGAATGTTGCGATCTTCTTGGGTATGACCCCCTTGGTCACTGCCCTACTCCTCGCCTGTTTCTATAAGGAGGAACGACTCACGAAACGTCAGGTGCTCGGCACGTTAGTCGCATTCTGCGGACTCACCCTCGTGGTGCTCAACGGCCATTTCGTGCTCCATCTCAATCCCATCGGCGACCTCTTGGCATTTTCCGCTTCGCTTTCGTGGGCCATCTATTCACTCATCATGAAGCCGCTGATCGTTCAGTACGACTCCACCTTCATCACCCGTAAGGTCTTCGCCTACGGATTGTTGACCATCCTCCCTTGGGTCATCTGGGTGCAACCGTTCCACTTCGACGCCACGATGTTCGCGCAGCCTGCCGTCTGGGGCAACCTCCTCTATCTTGCTGTCGTTGCTTCGATGGGTTGTTTCCTGGTCTGGAACTGGGTTTTGCCCCGTTTAGGTGTTGTGAGAGCTACGAACGTGGTTTACACACAGTGTTTCTTTACACTCATCATCTCACACATCGTTCTTGACGAACGCATCACCCTCATGGCCATCTGCGGCACACTCATCCTCATCGGAGGCATGCTCCTCATCACGAAGAAGCAATAATCTAATATAATATAGTATAGAAAAACGCTCCCATCCGACATAGATGAGAGCGTTTCTTTATTGCTGTCTCTGTCCGTTTAGAAGCGGAAAGAGAGGGTGAGGTCGATGTTATGTGCAAAACTGTTGACGTTGCTGCCCACGGTGGCATCGTCGCTGACGTAAGGCATGTAGGTCATCTGAGTGTTGCGCATGAGATAGGCGAGGTCGATGCCGAAGCCTTTGTGACGGTAGCCCAAGCCGCAAGAAGCATAGAAGTTGCGATGCTCGATAGCGTAGTCGGTGGCGGTGTGTGTGGCAGTCAGAGGGTCGTTGCGGCGAGCATCGTCGCGAACCACAGGAGTCATATAAGCCACACCGAGACGCAATGGGAGGGTAGAAGGAATCAACATGATCTCGGCACCTGCCTTGAGGAGATGTACGTTGTTGGCGTACTGAGCAATCTGCTCGTTGTCGAGGTAGTAGTCGTTGTCGGAGTCGGCAAACGGACCACCGTTGCGGAAGCGGTTGCTGGTAAGTTGGCAGCCGTTCTTCACGTTGGTGAACATATAGTCGACGTCGATGGCAGCGCGGTCGCTGATGATGAAGCCCAAAGAAGCCTGCACCTTCAACGGAGTCTTGTAACGATAGGTCAAGGCAGCCTCTGGAGTCTGCAACTCATTGCGGTTGCCAGTTGAGGCGGCAGTGGCGTAGTAGCGGTCGGTGAGGGTGTAATAGGTTGGAGTGTGCAAGGAGACACCGACGCGGAGGAAATCCACTGGACAGAAGATGACGCCGAACTTGAAGTTCCAGCCAGCACCTGTGGTGACGAGGCGGTTGTGGAGATAGAAAGCGTTCTCGGCTGTGGTCTCGTCGTAACGGGTCTCGAGGCTATAGTTGATATCCATGGCAGAGAAGGTGGTGCCGAAGAAGAACATATCGCTGATGTTGAAGCCATAGCCGATATTGTATTCGCTGATGCCACCCTTCTCAAACAAGGTGATGCCGCGACTCGTCACGTCGGAGTAGCGAGGACGCCACATGGTGGAGTCGCTACCGGCCATAGGGTCAATCAGTCCTGCGTCGAAGCCGAGCACTGAGAGCCAACCGATATTGACATCGTTGTAGGCATCAGGGTTCATCAGCTGACTGTTGCTCAAACCTTGTGTGTAGTTGGCAAAATAGTCGGCGATAGAACTGTTAGAGCCCGTGTTGGTATAGCCTTGGAGACTGCGGTTGAAATTGCGAACGCGGGAATAGGAGAAGTTGAAGTTGGACGAGAGATAACCACGCTCACGACCTGTGTTGATGTTCCACACGAAGCCTGCGTTGTTGAACGAAGCGCGTGTATGGATGGAAGCGTTTGCCTCGTTGTTCCAGTCGGTCAACGAATAGGTTGGGCTGACATCCAGAGAGAACGACATCTCCGAGCTACGGTAAACACCGAGGGCAGCAGGGTTGTCGAGGATAGCCGAAGCATCGGCACCCAAGGCGCCGAAGGCACCAGCCATGCCCATGTAGCGGGCAGTACCGTTGATGTCGGGTGTAG
>CALEJM010000129.1 GCA_937898265.1 uncultured Porphyromonadaceae bacterium | reverse complement strand
CCTCAAGAAAGCCATCTCCTTGGCCGATCGTTTTCGCTTCATCCGCGAACTCTTTGGCGGTAATGGCGAACTGATGACCACTACCATCGACGAACTCAACGCTTTGAACTCGTTTGACGAAGTGCAGACCTACCTCACCACCCGTTTCCCGCAGTGGGATGGCGAGAATGCTGCCGTTGTCGACTTTATTAATATAGTATCACGCAAATTCTAAGCTGCCGTGCCAAAACTCTTTCTCGTTCCTACCCCAGTAGGCAATCTTGAAGACATCACCCTTCGTGCGTTGAAGGTGCTGAAGAGTGTCGACCTCCTCTTGGCGGAAGACACCCGAACCACGGGTTTTCTCCTGAAGCACTTTGAAATCAACGTGCCGCTGATGTCACACCATAAATTCAACGAACATCAGACCGCCGAGCGCATTGCCGAGAAGATAGAAGCCGGCAAAGACGTCGCACTGGTCTCTGATGCTGGCACGCCGGGCATCTCCGACCCAGGTTTCCTCTTGGTACGCACCTGCGTTGAGCACGGCATCGAGGTGGAGTGTCTCCCAGGTGCCACCGCCTGCATCCCTGCGCTCGTAGACTCCGGCCTCCCTTGCGACCGCTTCGTCTTTGAGGGATTCCTCCCACAGAAAAAGGGTAGGGCAACCCGCCTTGAAGCCTTGGTTGACGAACAACGTACCATGATATTCTACGAATCGCCATTCCGCTTGGTGAAGACGCTGCAACAGTTTGCCGAGGTGTTTGGCGCAGAACGTGAGGCGTCGGTGTCACGCGAGATCTCCAAAAAATTCGAGGAGACCCAACGTGGTACGCTGACCGAATTGGCGGCTCACTTTACCGAGACTGCTCCGAAAGGGGAAATCGTTATCGTGGTGGCAGGCAAGGAGAAACCACAACGCAAAGAGAAAGTCTCCTACAAAGACCGACATGATGATGACGACGAATAGTCCGTTGAATACCGCCCACCTCAAGACCATCCTCTTCGACCTCGACGGCACGCTGTGGGACTTCCGCACCAATGCCATCGCCTCGTTGAAGGAACTCTTCGTGGAGCATCGTCTCGACCGTTTCTATACCGATTTCCTCGACTTCCACCACCGCTACGCCCCTTGCAATCATGCGCTCTGGGCTGCCTATGCGCGTGGTGAGGTGACGAAAGACTTCCTGATTGTAGAGCGCTTTGCCTCCCCGCTTCGCGAGGTGGGCGTCATCGACGAGTCGATAGCCCAGGCGCTGAGCAGCGACTTCTTCGTCTGTCTCTCCAAGAAAAATCAGCTGATGCCTTCCGCCATGGAGGTGATTCGTGCCCTCCACGGACGCTACCAACTTGCCATCGTCTCCAACGGATTTCCCGAAATACAGTTCCAAAAACTCAATAACGCCGGACTCACCCCCTATTTTGATGCCGTCATCCTCTCTGAAGAGGTTGGCGCCCCCAAACCGAAAGCCCGTTTCTTTGAAGCAGCGCTGGAACAATGCGGTTGCCGCCGTGACGAAGCGTTGCTGGTGGGCGATGAATACGCCACCGACATCGTCGGCTCCTACGAATTTGGACTCCAATCGGTGTGGTATAATCCTCAGTGTCAAGAGATAGACGATGCCAAACACAACGTGGAAATCAACGACCTGGCGGAACTCCTTCCCCTTCTGAAATCATAGACTCACCCCATAATCCGTCTCTGTTTAAGTCCTTTCCGAGAAAGTCGGGAAGGACTTTTCTCTTTCAGCCCACATACTATATATATATATATTATAACATCAGCAAGTGAGCCTTATAAAAACATCTTTTTGAAGAAAATCTTGCCCCCTCGTTGGCTCATTATGTGGCTGTTGATGAAGCATGACAAAAAAAAATTACATAGAAAGTGTGATTTAAGGGGGCAGAATGCTTGTTTAGTCCAACGAAAACTATTATCTTTGCGGCTGATTATTTTCGTATGTTGTATAACTACGAGAATACCCTAAAAATGACAATATCAATAATTAATAAACTATCTATCCAAACTCTATGAAAAAGCTTATGCTATTAGTAACCTGCTTGTTGCTTGCTTGCACAAGTATGGTTTATGGTCAGTCAGTGACCATCAATGGCACCATAGTGGACGGCGAATCCAACGAGCCCATTATCGGAGCATCAGTGCAAGAGGAGGGTAATCTTTCAAATGGTGTTGTTACCGACCTTGACGGTCATTTCACCATTTCAGTGTCCTCTTCTAAATCAAAGCTTGTCGTAAAGTATCTCGGCTACAAGGATCAAGTAGTAGCAGCAACCAACGGCGTACGCGTCGTTATGGAGTCTGATACTAAAATGCTCCAAACTTTAGTTGTTGAGACAGGTTACGGCGCACAAACCAAAGTTTCATCAGTAGGTTCTGCTGCTGTTGTTGATGGCGAGACCATTGAGAACAAGAACCCAAGTGATGTAACAAAGGCTCTTGCTGGTGAGTTCGCTGGTGTACAGGTTACCAACTCATCTGGTCAACCAGGTCAAACCGGCTCTATCCAAATCCGTGGCGTTGCATCTGTAAACGCTAGCACAAGCCCTCTTTACGTTGTCGATGGTATCCCTTACATGGGCGACATCGCTTCAATCAACCCTAACGATATCGCTTCAACCACCGTGTTGAAAGACGCTACCGCTACTTCACTTTACGGTGCTCGTGGTGCTAACGGCGTTGTCGTTATCACAACCAAGAAAGGTACTACAGGTACTCAAGGCAAAATCGACGTAGACGTTAAATATGGTGGCAACATGCGCCTCCTCCCACTCTACGACGTAATCTCAAGCCCAGAGGAATATGTAGAAATGGGTTGGCAAAGCATCTACAACTACTTGTACTACATCGCTGGTAACAGCCAATCACAAGCTCAAACACAAGCTGGCTACCAACTCTTCGGCGGTGCTGAAGGTGTTGCTCGCCGTTACAATATGTGGCAAGCTAACGGCCGTGACCTCATCAACCCAGAGACAGGTAAGTTCTACGAAGGCACCGACCGCAAATACACCCCAGAAGATTGGAAAGACTACATCTTCCGTACAGGTAACAAATTCGAGGCTACCGTTAAATTCAGCGGTGGTTCAGACAAAACTACCTACTACACCTCTTTCAGCTACTTGAAAGACCAAGGTTACTACATCGCTTCTGACTACAACCGTTTGACCGTTCGTTCAAACCTCAACTACCAACCTAAAAAATGGTTGCGTGGTGACTTGAACGTATCATACGCTTACTCAGAAATGAACAACCCAGGTCAGGGTTCTAACATGAACAACGGTTTCGCTTATGTAAACGAAACTCCACCTATCTACCCTGTACTTGAGCACGACCCAATCACCGGTGAGGTTGTTAAAGACCCACGTATCGGTGACGGCACCAAAGACGCATTCGACTACGGTTCATACACCGACGCTTACGGCTCACGTGGCTACGGTCTCGGTATCAACCCTGCAGGTGCTCTCCGTCTCGACAAACAGCACTACTCAATGCACCAATTGGTAATTAGCACCGACCTCGAGGCTCAACTCTATAAAGGTCAAAGCGCTAACGCTACACACGACTTGAAATTGACCGCTAACGTTGGTTACCAATACTACGGTCAAGACGCTTATTCACTCACCAATATGTACTATGGTGACGCAGAAGGCGTAGGTCGCGTTGCTCGTAACCTCTACAACTACATGACCATCACTGCCAACCAAATGTTGAAATATGGTACTGTAATTGCTGACGACCACACTCTCGACGTATTCGTAGCTCACGAGGCTGTTATCGACTACGCTGCTTCTGCCAACGGTTCTGTTTCACAACTCTTGTTGCCTGACGGTATCGAATGGTCAAACGGCGCTATCTTCGACAACCTCTCATCTTCAACCGGTCGCGAGCGTCTCGAATCATACTTCGGTCAACTCCGTTACAACTACGCTGACAAATACTCACTCCACGCTACTCTCCGTGGCGACGGTAGCTCAGTATTTGCACCAGGTCACCGTTGGGGTGTCTTCGGTTCAGTAGGTGCTGCATGGATGATGTCACAAGAAAACTTCATCCGCGACAACGCTAAATGGATCAAAGAATTGAAACTCAAAGCCAGCTGGGGTACCGCTGGTAACAAAGAAATCGGTAACTTCGCTTGGACCGACCGTTATACCATCGAATCTATTGACCACCTCCCATCATTGATCTGGGGCGGCCGTGGTAACCGCAACCTCACATGGGAGCGCACCGCTCAAACAAACGTTGGTGTTGAATTCGCATTCTTCAAAAACGGTATGTTCAACGGTGAAATCGAGTACTATCACAAATCAGTAACCAACCTCTTGTTCCCACGTTCAGTGGCTTCATCACAAGGTTACTCTTCATACTATGTAAACGACGCTGCTTTGGCATTGAACGGTATCGAATTCCAATTCGGTGTTAAAGCTGTTGACCGCAACAACGTGAAATTGAACTTCCGTTTGACTGGTGCATTCGAGCGCGACAAGATGACTTTGATGCCTATCGACCACGACGGTTCAGAAGAGCGCATGTTGATGAACGGTGCTATGTCACTCGGTCACTCTAACTTCGAATGGTTCTTGCCTGAATATATGGGCGTAGATCCTGAGACTGGTGAGGCTATGTATGCTACATACACCGATCCTAACAACCCAGAAGAAGTTATCACCAACGTATACCTCTATCAACTCGACAACCCAGGCGTACAACTCGAGAAAGGCACAACCAAGAGCCCAACCTCAACTGCTTACGCTGCTTCAAACTACGTATACAACTCAAAAGGCAAATGCCTCCGCGCACGTCCTGACTTGTATGGTGGTTTCGGTATCGACATGAAACTCTACGGTGTTGACATCTCAGCATTCTTCAACTACCAACTCGGCGGTTATGGCTTCGATAGCTCATACGCTATGTTGATGGAATCAGGTAAGTTCGGTGCTCGCAACTGGCACGTTGACATGCGCAACGCTTGGACAGAAACCAACACCAACACCGACGTTCCACGTCTCTCAAACGGTTATGACTTGTATTCTAACTATTCATCAACCCGTTTCTTGACTTCACTCAATGCTCTCCAATTGGCTAACGTACGTATCGGCTATAGCTTGCCAAGCAAGGTGGTTTCAAAAATGAAACTCAACAACCTTAACTTCTGGGTATCTGGCGAAAACCTCTTCGTTCTCTCTGCACGTCGCGGTTACAACCCATTCGCTTCTTACACCGGTGGCAGCAGCACCTATAGCTACTCACCACTTAGCACAATCATGGGCGGTATCAAATTCCAATTCTAATAACAAACATCTAATAAGATATAGAAAGTTATGAAAAAGCAATTATTGACATTGGTCGTTGCTGCTGCCATGATTTTTAGTTCTTGTTCTTCAAACTTCTTGAACATCGAACCTTCAGGAAGCACCATTATTCAAGAACAATATGACGACACATACACAGCATTCGACGCAAACGTGCTTGGTATCTATAGCTTGATGATTCGTTACGCAAACCACGACGAGTTTGGTCAAAAAGGTATCGACCTTCACACAGACCTCGGCGTAGGTGACGTTGCTCTCCGCGGCCGTAACTACGGTTGGTTTGAGACAGCTGCCTTCATGTCAGAATTTGGCTACTCTTCATTCGGTAGCTACATGTGGGCTTCTTACTACTACAAAATCATCAAGAACTGTAACGTGATCTTGGCAAAACGCTCCTCTGAAGATTATGAGGGTATTGACTTTACCGATCACGACAATCTCGGCGAAGTTGAATTGAATGCTTCTTATGCATTCGGTCAAGCTTTGGCTATGCGTGGTTTCTGCTACTTCTGGTTGGCCAACTACTTTGGCGAACAATGGGGTAAAGCTCAAACAACTGCATTCGACCTCAACGCTACTTGCGTTCCTATCTACACTGAAGAAACTGAGATCGGTGTTCCACAACCACCATCAACAGCAGAGCAAGTTTACCAACAAGCTGAGAACGACCTCTTGCTTGCTATCGAGTACCTCGACGGCTTCCAACGTCTCTCAAAAACTTATGTAAACGCTGACGTTGCTAAAGGTTGGTTGGCATACCTCTACCTCCCCCGCGGCTACTTCCACAACGAAGACTTCGCTGAAGCTTATCGTTTGGCTAACGAAGTTATCGAAAGCGGCAACTTCCAACTCCTCCCATACGCTGAAGTTCTCACCAACGGCTTCAACAACGTTGCTTCTAAGAACTGGATGTGGGCTGTTGACGTAACCACAGAGACTGCTACTGGCCTCGGTTCATTGTTCGGTCAAATCGACGTATTCACCTATAGCTACGCTATGGCTGGTGACTACAAAGCTTGCGACGATGCTCTCTATGCTGAAATCCCTGAATCTGACCGCCGTAAACAATGGTTCCAAGACACCGACACCAACAGCCAATACAACCGTGTATTTGCTTTGGCTCCAATGCAGAAATTCTATGACCCAAAACGTATCATCGGTGGCGACCGTGCTTGGACCAACGATATCTGCTTCATGCGCTTAGAGGAAATGTACCTCATTGCTGCTGAGGCTGCTAACGAAATGGGCAACACTTCAGAGGCTGTTAACTTGCTCCAAACCTTGGTTGATGAGCGCGACGAAGAAACTGTTATCGAAGACGGCAACTTCCACGATCAGTTGATTTACAACTGGCGCGTTGAGCTCTGGGGCGAGGGTCGTTCTTACCTCACACGTAAACGTATGGGCTTGACAATCGCTCGTGGTACCAACCACTTCCAAGGCGCTGGTCAAGGCACCGCTTACACCATGTTCTATTACAACATCCCATCATCTGAGAAGGAGTACAACTACAACTTCCTCAACGGTGACGAAGAGTAATAAAGTCTATTGACGGTAGGGAATGCCAAGCTGGTCTTGGCACCCTCCCGCTGTCAATTTTTTTCGAACAGTTCAATTAACTACTTATACAAACAAATTAAACAAACAAGCATTATGAAAAAATTAATGTTCTTTGCTGTGGCTTTGTTGACTTTGGCTCTCGCTTCTTGCGGTCCAAAACCAGACGATCCTCAAGGCGCAAACGGTATCACCTTGAACAAGACTTCTATCATGCCGGCACCTCTACCATGAGCGATCTGCTGAAGGCGCAGTCTTCATTCCAGCAGGCCAATGATGATTTTGTGGATGCTTGGATTGCTTATCAGGAGAAAAGACTGGAGTATCTGCAGTCTACGGGG
>CALEJM010000128.1 GCA_937898265.1 uncultured Porphyromonadaceae bacterium | reverse complement strand
CCTTCGCCGCCACTAGCGCCAAAGGTCAACATCATCACAGCTGTTGAGATAACCAATACGCCAGGAATGATAGCCATACCAAGACCCACGCCCTCTTTACCACCGTCAAGAACGGCATTCAAAGCACGCATCAAGGTGTTTTCCTGTTTCTTTTCTTCTTGGTGTTCTTCGGCATTTTCACCAGCAGCCTCCTCAGTTTTATATTGAGGATACGATTTCACGATGAAGAATTGCATCAAACGGGTTGAGACGATACTGCCTACAACAGCGCCCAACAAACCGATGATTGCACCTTGACCAAAACCTTGGCCCATCATAAACGCAATCACCACCAAACCCATACCGAAGGCAGTGCCGAAGTTGGTGAGTGAGATGAGTTGGTATTTTTTGAAATAGCGGCTGAAGTTTTTGTCGTGAGCCAAAGTGATGATGGCTGGGTTGTCGCTCAGGAAGGTGAGGACAGCGCCGAGGGCTGCTACACCAGGAAGGTTGTAGAGCGGTTTCATCAGTGGGCGAAGCAGTTTCTCCAACATATTAACCACACCAAACTCTACCAAGAGATGACCCAAAGCTCCGGTGAGCACGGTGATACCCATCAGGTAGAAACAGGTGTTCAACAAGAGGTCGTGCGAGGTCTTCATGATGGTGTTGAGCATATTGGCTGTGCCCATGCGAGAGCCCAAGAAGCCAAACACCGCACCAAACAATGCGAGGAATACGATTGCCTCTACGATTTTGCGTGTTGACGATTTCATTATTTATCTATAGTAAATTTAAGTTATTATTTGCGTTCGAAAGCGGTGAGCAACCACTTCAAACCAATGGTCAAGTATTGGTCTTTGAAGTTGTTGTCGGTGTTGGAATGCCAGAAAGCGTGGAGACGAAGATTCTTCTTGTCTTTGATTGGGTAGTATTCGCAGCCTACACCCACGAAGCCATATTTCGTTCCTGTTGGAACAAAGGCATCAGCGTTGCCTGTATCGTTATAGTCGAAACCACCTTTCACAAAGAGATTCACACAGTTTTTGATATTGCAGTCTACCTTACCGATGAGGGTGAAGTCGTTGAAGAAACCACCTGTCTGATGGAGGTAGTAGCGGTTCATATAGTCCAACTGAATGGTCACAGGACCAGCGGTCCATTGGTTGCCCAAAGCGATATAATTGGTATATTGTCCTGGAGCGTATTCAATCATATTGGCAGAGTAGATGGATTTGAAACATCCGTAGCTGCCATACCAAATGAGGTTGTAGGCGTAGAGACCGTCGAGGCGGTAACCACGATCGGCAAATGGTGAGTTGCTGATTTGCGCCAAGATGGTGCTGCGACCGTCGTTGGTGGTGTACCGACCAGAAACGCCAAACTCATAACAGTTGACATTGTTCCAGAAGGTTGACCAATAGTAGACGTCGATAGGAGCTGCATCATACTCAAAGCCACCGATATAAACGACTTGTTTACCTGCCGACACGCGCCAGTTTTTGTTGATGTTATAATCGAGATAAGCCCAGTCGGTTGCGTTGAAGAAGTCGGAACCAGTATTGATTTTGTTGAAACGATAGCGGAGGTGATAGGAGAAATGCTCACTGATGTTACCGTCCAACATAAAGTTGAGATACTTGCCTGCAAATCCAGATTCGTAGAACATAGAGTCTGGATCTTGACGGAAATGGTTCTCCCAGTCGGCTCTCACATCGAAGCGAACCGAGATCGGTTGTTTTACTTCTGCAGCTAAGAATGAACTACTTAGCAACACAGCAAGGAGTAAAAGGGTCTTTAAGATACGTTGCATATTTGTTTGGTAAAATAAAGTGCAAAGGTAATACTTTTTACGCTAATATCCACACGTTATTCGGCTACGAAATTGGCATGTTCACAATCTTGTCGAAGACATTGTGAACGGTCTTGATGGAGTTGACGGGTTTGACGGTCATGAGTCTTTTGCCGTTCACCTCTTTCAACTCGCAGTTGGATGGGAATTTGGTGAAGTAGGCAACAATCTGACCGAAGATTTTGCTGTCATAATACTCTGATTTCTTGTTGTGAACCATATATGCTACCATCTTGCCGTTCTTAAGAACAAGTTTTTCGAATCCCATCTTGATGGCACGCCAACGTAGGCGCAACAGATACAGCAGATTCTCCACTTCTTCAGGTATGGCACCGAAGCGGTCTTCCAAACGCACGACGAAACGGTGGAGTTCGTCTTCGTTGGACAGGCTGTCCAGTTCGCGATAGAGACTCATACGCTCCGAAACACTTGAGACATATTCGTTTGGAATCATCACGTTGAAGTCGGTCTCAACGGCACAGTCGGAGACATAGTCGATGTCGCCGCGAGGCTGCAAGTCATGTTGCTCTTCAGGCAAGAGGTTTGAGAACTCTTCATCACGC
Organism: uncultured Porphyromonadaceae bacterium; assembly: GCA_937898265.1. GTDB lineage: Bacteria > Bacteroidota > Bacteroidia > Bacteroidales > Paludibacteraceae > HGM05398. The sequence goes on along the minus strand of CALEJM010000128.1, from coordinate 216 downwards.
AGTTCTATCATCGCTTCGTTGAGGATACGCTGGTAGGTCTCGTAGCCGAGGTCGGCAATGAAACCGCTCTGCTCTGCCCCCAACATATTGCCTGCGCCACGAATATCAAGGTCTTGCATGGCGATGTTGAAACCGCTGCCGAGGTCGGAGAATTCCTCTATCGCCTTCAGGCGGCGGCGGGCATCCTCGCGGTTCTTGGAGTCGCGGATGATGCGG
>CALEJM010000127.1 GCA_937898265.1 uncultured Porphyromonadaceae bacterium | reverse complement strand
CTGAGAGGTTGTTCGATGAACTCGGCTGGCTTTACCTCCATCGGCAGTTTCTGAGGGTTGAAGGCAGCGGTTCCCATCTCAGCGGTCACGGTGAGCACCTTGCCGTCGCGCACCTTGAGGTTGAGCACCTTGATGCCAGACTCGGTCTCGATGAGGAGCATCTCTGTGCGGTGGATGAGGATATGCTCGTAGGTGTATTTGGCTACGCAGCGAATTGCGTTGCCGCACATCTGTCCCTCTGAACCGTCGGCGTTGAACATACGCATGCGGCAGTGGGCCACGTCGGAAGGCAGGATGAGTACTACGCCGTCGGCACCGATGCCTTTGTGGCGGTCGCAGTAGGTGCGAACGAAGTCGGCGAGGTTGTTCGGGAGTCGGTTGGTGATGCCGTCGAGGTAGATATAGTCGTTGCCTGCGCCGTGCATCTTAGTGAATCGAATGGTGTTGGTCATTGTTGTAAAGTAAAAATAGAATGGTAAAAATCAGAAAGGGTCTTTGTCGGCAGATGCGTTTCAAAGACCCTTTCCTCTATCATAAAATTCTTGTTGATTATTCTTCTTCTTCAGCCATGTTGTGGAACACGTTCTGAACATCTTCGTCCTCCTCGATGCGCTCGATGAGTTTGTTGACGCTCTCGCGTTGTTCTGCGGTGAGTTGTTTTACGTCGTTAGGGATGCGGACGAACTCACTGCTGGTGATCTCAAAGCCGTTTTCTTCGAGGTATTTCTGGATAGCGGCGTTTTGTGCGAAGTCGCCGTAGATGATGATATCTTCTTCGTCCTCCACCAACTCTTCTACGCCGAAGTCGATGAGTTCCAGCTCAAGCTCTTCCAGCTCGAGGTTCTCCTTCTTGGCGATGTGGAAGATACATTTGTGTTCGAACAAGAACTCGAGGCTGCCTGTAGTGCCGAGGCTTCCGCCGTGTTTGTTGAAATAGCTGCGCACGTTGGCAACGGTGCGTGTGGTGTTGTCGGTAGCTGTCTCCACGAAGATAGCGATGCCGTGAGGGCCGTAGCCTTCGTAGTTCATCTCCTTATAATCGGATGCGTCTTTGTCGAATGCTTTCTTGATAGCGCGTTCAACATTCTCTTTAGGCATGTTTTCCTTGCGCGCGGTCTGCATCAGAACGCGGAGGCGTGGGTTGTTGTCTGGGTCGCCACCGCCTTGTTTGGCTGCGATGGTGATTTCTTTACCAATTTTGGTGAATACGCGGGCCATGTTGCCCCAACGTTTCAGTTTTCGTGCTTTACGAAACTCAAAAGCTCTACCCATTGTAGTATTGTTTATTTGATGTACTGTTTGTTTATCGAAAATGTGCCCCTTGCGAAGCGAGCGCAAAGGTACGATTTTTTTGTTAATTCTCGACCCTTTCGTCGGAAAAAGGTTACTGAAAGATGATAGAGAGTCCGATTTGCGTGTATTTGGCAAGGTTTCGGAACTGTCCGTAGGGGCAGTTGCCGTGGTAGGCACGCACTCCGACAGCAAAGCGGGAGAAGATTCCGTCGTAGTTGGGAGCCAAGATACGGAGACCCGCAAAGAGGTTGTAGGTAAACACTCTCCGCTCATCTTGGAGCGTTCGTCCGTCGTAGCTGTAGCCGTAGAGCGCGCGGTTGCGGATCTCGGCAGAGACCACCCCTTGGAGTCCTCCTTCGGTAGCTTGAGTCTGATATTGATACTGTAGCCACGCCTCGAGTGGGGCGGTGGTGGCTCCGAGCAACTCTATCGGACCATCGGCGGGCGTCACGGTGTACCATCCCGAGGCGGGGTGGAGCAGTATGGCCGTGGTGAGTCGGAACGTATGGCAGGCGTCGGAGCGCTGCTCAGGCTCGTTGAGGGTGAAGACCAGTTCGGCGTAGTTGTTGCTCACGTTGACGCGTCGGAGCGGATAGCCTTGCTCCATGTGCTGGATCTGCAGCTCGTCGCCGATGTGGGTCGACTCATGCTTGAACGGACTGACGGCAATCGAGTAGTTCTTGACGAACCCCTTGTTGAGGCGGTGGATAAACGTCAGCGTCGGCATGCCGAAGCGGTAGTCGGTGTTGACCACAGGGGCGGTCGTCTTCTCCAAGATATCAAGCCAGATGGTGGAAGAGGCGGTCATCGTGAAGCTGAGACCATAGGTGCTCTCCTTGAACTCCCCTCGCCAGATAGGAACCTCCACGCCCATGATGCCAAAGACAGCGGCTCGCCACGAACGGCCCCCCTGACCGTAGTCGTAGGCGGTGTGGTTGCTGAACCCCGCAATATCCAATCGGGTGAAGTTGGGGTGGACGTCGGCCAAGAGCGAATGTCCGTAGGGAGCATAGCAGAAGAAACCCCTGCGAGGGAGGTCTTGTGCCTTGACCGACAGCGCAACGGCAATCAGCGTCAGGAGTATGATAGGTCTTAGAACTCGTTGCATATGTATATAAATAGTATGGTGCAAAGGTACGAAGGATTTTTTATTTTTGCATGGTCAAGACAGAAAGCATTGTGATAACGGAATAAATTTCGTAAATTTGCACCTTAAATTGTAGACATAAGTGTGATAAAAAGCGCTTTTTCACTCAATGGAAAACAATACATATAATATAATAGTCATCACCGGTCCGACCGCAACGGGCAAGACCGCCTTTGCTACCCGACTCGCTGCCGAAATCGACGGCGAAATCATCAGTGCCGACAGCCGACAAATCTATCGTGGCATGGACCTCGGCACCGGCAAAGACCTCAACGAATACGTGGTGGACGGCAAACCCGTTCCCTATCACCTCATCGACATCAAGCCTGCCGGCTACAAATACAACCTCTATGAATACTGCTGCGACTTCTACAAAGCCTACGAAGACATCGTTGGTCGCGGCAAGATGCCCATCCTCTGCGGCGGAACGGGCTTGTATGTGGAGTCGGTGCTGAAAGGCTATCGTATGGTGGAAGTGCCCGTCAACGAGCCGCTGCGAGCCTCTCTGGAGGGCAAGACCATCAACGAACTCAAGACCATCCTGGAGCAATACAAGACACTTCATAACGTCACCGACATCGAGACCACCAAACGAGCCATCCGTGCCATCGAGATTGCAGAATACTACAAGACACATCCCGAAGAAGAAGACAAAGAACAGCGTCCACAGCTCCGTCCGCTGGTGTTGGGCGTAAGCATCGACGTCGAGACCCGCCGCCGCTCCATCACCCGCCGTCTGAAACAACGTCTGGAAGAAGGAATGATTGACGAAGTAAGGCAACTTTTGGAGACCGTTCCCGCCGAAGATTTGCTCTATTACGGACTCGAATATAAGTTTCTCACGCTTTTTTTGACCGGAAAACTCACCTACGAAGAGATGTTTTCGCAGCTGGAAATCGCAATTCACCAGTTTGCAAAGCGCCAAATGACCTGGTTTCGCGGGATGGAGCGCCGTGGCATTGAGATCGAGTGGATATCTCTTACGTGAGGCCAGGACGGACAGAACAATATTTTTTTTATCTTTGCAGTCGTTATCAAATTCGAAAGCAAGAAATCAAATTTCAAAGATATGAAGTTGTACAATCTGCTAAAAGTCGCTGCAATATCGTTTGCAGCATTGCTCTTCAGCTCCTGCGAGAAGCAGGATATACCGGAGAGCCGCTATGAGGCCACTTTCTACGTCGGATGCTACACATCCGATACGGGATCCTGCATCTATAAAGACGACAAGATACTTTACAATCTTGGCGGCAATGCGTCTGTCAAGGGAGTTGTCCTGATGCAGGACGGCTCCATCTATGCCTCCGGCACCGTATTTGGTGAGACAGAAAACGAAAAA